>JBFZES010000263.1:0-14249 GCA_041306725.1 Spirochaetaceae bacterium
ACGGCGAGCCGGTCGTGCCGCAGCGCCTGCACCTGCGCGGCTCCGAATTCATACTCGTGAACATGACGAGCATCGCGGCCTTCGACCGCTTCGGCCTGCCGCTCTGGCGCATGGACAAACCAGGCCCCCAATCCGATCCTCTCATGGAATCCATGCTCTACGGTTCCGCCATAGGCACGGACGGGTCATTGTATCTATTGCTCTCCGGAGGCGGCCTTACTCTGAGCCGTTACGACGACGCGCGCTCCCTCGAGGCGCAGCGCCAGCTCGGCGGAGTCGCCCTGGCATCGACGCTTGAGCGGGCCATCGGGCTGAACGCGGCGGTTCGCGCCGATCCCGATGATGAAGCAGCTAATGCGGAGCGCGCAAAATTCTTCCAGGACTCCGGCCTGCTCATAAGCGAGCTTACCCTGAGGGACGCGTTCTCTGCGGCCTTCCCGGGAAACAAGGATAACGCTCAGCGCTTCGCCGAGCTGAAATCCGGGCTGAGAAGGGCCGCGGCCCTGGCCGCCGCCGAGGCCGTCTATGAGCCGCTCGCGCGCTACGGCGCCGAGACCGCCCGCGCCGACTATCAGAAGGCTATGCGCCTCTTGGAAGGCTATCTGGGCGACTATCCCGGCGACGCCAAGCTGGCCCAGGCCAGGGCGGCCCTCGGTGACGCGTTCAGGGCACGGGAGTCCGGCGTGGCCCCCTTTAAGAAAGCGCCGCTCATTATCGAAGCCAAGATCGGGCCGCTCTTTCCCGCCTTCATGGAGCGTTACCGGACGGTGCCGGCAGGCTATGTGCGCATACGCAACGGCGGCTCGGAGAGCGTACAGGGCATAACCCTGAGCCTATCCATCAAGGATTTCATGGACTATCCGCTGGAGTTGAAGCTGCCCGCCCCGTTAGCCGCCGGGGCGACCATAGAGCTGCCTATAGCGCTGGTACTGAACCGTTCGGTGCTCGAGCTGCGCGAGGAGCTTACGGTCTCCTCGCTTATACGGGCGGATTCGGAGAAGGCCGAGGGCAGCGCCTCCATATCCCTCACCTTCCGCTCAAGGAGCGCGCTTACCTGGGAGGATACCGCCGCGCTCGCCGCCTTCGTTACCCCTAACGACGACGCAATCGTATCCTTCGTGCACGCGGCCCTGTCCTTTGACCCGCCGCCTCTGTTTGGGCGCGCCTTCTCGCGGGCCTTCGCCATAGTCAACGCGCTTGGCGCGCGGGGCCTCGTATACGTTGAGGATCCGCTTACTCCCTTTACCCTCGTGGCTGCGGGCGGCTCGAAAGGGCCATCTTCGATTATCGATACGGTGCGCTTCCCCCGGTCTACGCTCGGCTCGGGGGCGGGCGACTGCGACGATACCACCGCGCTCCTAGCCTCCTGCCTGGAGGCAGCGGGGGTACGCACGGCCATACTCACGACGCCCGGCCATGTGCTGCTCGCCTTCGCGGCCGACGGCCCGCCAGACGGCCCGGGGCGCTATGGGCTGGACCCCAAGCGCTACGGCGCCATAGAGCGGGCCGGCGCGTGGTGGGTACCCCTAGAGTCTACGGTGCTGTCCAAGGGCTTCGCCGAGGCCTGGAGGCAGGGCTACGCCGTCGCGAGCGCGCACCTGGCGGCGCTGGAGCTCGTGCCGCTGGCCGAGGCCCGCTCCGGATATCCGGCCTTGCCCCTGGCGGGCACGCCGGGCGAGCCTCCCCTTGCCGCGCCCGCCGCCTATAGCGGCCTGGCGCGAAGCTCGCTGGCGGCCTTAAAAGATACCTTCGTGCAGCCGCAGAGGCTCGCCGCCGGCGAGGCGCGGGCCGGCAAGGCAGGAGGGGAGGCCTATAATAACCTAGGCGTGCGGCTCGTGCAGCTCGGCGACTATGCCGAGGCCGCTAACGCGTTTAAGGAGGCCGTGCGCCTCGATCCGCTGAGCTCGCCGCCCCGCGTGAACCTGGTAACGGCGCTGAGCCTAGCGGGCGACGCCAAGGGGGCGGCGGACGCCCTTGCCCTGGCCCAGCGGGATTTTCCCGATTCGGCAAGCATAGGAAGGCTCGCGCAGCGCATGGGCTCGCGCGTAGCGCAAACCTCAGGCTCGCCAGCCGGAACGTCCGTCAGCGGGCTGGCGGGATCGGCCGCCTCGGCCGATGGCACCCGTTCTGCCGGCGCGGCCGTGATTGAATTGGAGTGGTAGGCGTAAAAGGCCGTTAGCGGGCGGCCTTGGAGCGCCGTGCCGCTTCCTTGGCCAAAGCGTTCAGCTGATGGCGGCTCTCGCCGGGGGTAAAGGCTTTGGCTACGGCGAGCATGCCGGGGAAGGGTTTGCGCAGCCCGGGGCGGTTATAATACCGTAGGTAGGTCATGGCCTTGCCGTTCACCCGTACCTCGCAGAGGTACATGGACATGTAGTGCTCGAAGAGTTCGCCGTCGGGGCTGTCTATGAGCCTGCTCCGCGTGAGTAGGCTCCCGTCGGCATAGCGCGTGACGAGCGTTTCCTCGAAGGTCTCATAGGCTACCTTGAAGCCAAGGAAGCTGATGCCTACGGTGTAGTTCAGCCGGTAACGGTCGCCGCTGGCCTCGGCTACGCTCGCGGCGATAATACGCGGCGCGTAATCGGGGTAGGCGGCGAAATCCATGATCGCGCTGACAAGGTACTCTATGCCGATATCGTACACCGCGTGCACGTCCACATAGCCGGCCATGCGGCGCTCGCCGCTGAGGCCGTCGGTGAACAGATAATTTTCTATTTCCACTATGCTTGGATTGTCCACAAGCTCCTCAAGAAAGGCCTGCGGATGAATGCCCTGCCGGTAGTCAAAGCCCTGCTGGGGTATGGGCAAGGGCCCCGGCTCGCCCGCGTAAGCGCTCAATGCGCCTGTCGCGATGAGGAAGGCTAGTATCGGGACAGCCCGCCTCATTATGCACGCTCTCCGGTTATGAGCGCGTATACCCGCTCGAGATCATCCATGGAGAAATATTCTATGGCTATGGTGCCTTTGCGCGCGTCGCCCTTAATGATGACCTTAGTGCCTAGGTGCCCGATCAGGTTTTGCTCAAGGGCGGCCAGATCCGGATCCAAGGGCTTAGGCGCCGCCTTAGTAGCCTTGCCTGCCTCATCGTGGCGCTTCACGCCGCTATTGAGGGCCTGGGCCGCCGCCTCGGCCTCGCGTACGGATATGCCTTCATCCACGACGCGCTTTAGGAGCGCGGCGCGGTGGGCGGGATTGAGCACGGCGAGTATGGCGCGGGCGTGGCCGGCGCTCGCCAGGCCCGAGCGGAGCGCTTCCATGGCGTCCGGGGGAAGGTTGAGCAGGCGCAGCGAATTGGCCACGGCGGAGCGGCTCTTGCCCACGCGCTCGGCCACCTGGTCCTGGGTAAGCGCGGTTATCTCCATGAGCTGGCGGTAAGCCTCCGCCTCGTCCACGGGATTGAGGTCCTCCCGCTGCACGTTTTCTACCAAGGCTACCTCAAGGCGCTTTTCGAGGCCGAACTCCCGTACGATGACGGGTATCTCCCGCAGCCCGGCCATGGCCGCGGCGCGCCAGCGGCGCTCTCCCGCCACGATGCGGAAGCCGTCCTCGCCGTCGGGCTCGACGATCAGCGGCTGGATCACGCCGTGGCGCTTGATGGATTCCGCGAGCTCGCCCAGCGAGGCGTCGTCGAAGCGCTTGCGGGGCTGGTCCGGGCTCGGCTTTACGCGGCCTAGGGGTATGGAGCGTACGCCTTCGGAGCCCGGTTCCCGTTCGCGGTTTCCCTCGGTATCGAAGGCGCTTTCGGGTATCAAGGCTCCTAAGCCCCTGCCGAGGCCCGACTTATTAGCCACGGGCTACGACCTCGCCGGCAAGGCGCTCATAGCTCTTGGCCCCCACGCAGGCCGCGTCGTAAAGGCATATGGGCTGGCCATGGCTTGGCGCTTCCGACAGGCGCACGTTGCGCGGGATTATGGTGTTGAATACCCTGTCTTTAAAATACGAGCTTACCTGCTGCACGACGTCCTGGGCGAGCTTCGTGCGCGAGTCGTACATGGTGAAGAGTATGCCCGCTATGCGCAGCTTGGCGTTCATGCTTTTCTGCACGAGCTGTATGGTCTGGAGGATGAGCGAAAGGCCTTCAAGGGCGAAATATTCGCACTGCAGCGGTATGAGCACTTCGTCCGCAGCGGCGAGGCCGTTAAGGGTCAGCACCCCGAGCGAGGGGGGGCAATCGATGAGGACATAGTCGTACCTATCCTTAACCTGGGCTATGGCATGCTTAAGGTAGTCGTTGCGGTCCTCGCGGTTGACGAGCTCCACGGTAGCGCCCGAGAGGTTAATAGAGGAGGGGGCTAGGAACATGCCCGCCACCGTGGTGGGTACGATAACGTCGCTCATCGCGGCGCTGCCCGATATCACTTCGTATACGCCGCGGGAACCCGATTTGCCCCCTACGCCGCTCGTAAGGTTAGCCTGCGGGTCAAAGTCGATGAGCAGCACGCGATTGCCGAGCAGCGCCAGGTAGGCGCCCAAGTTTATGGCTGACGTAGTCTTGCCGACGCCGCCTTTTTGGTTGACGAATACGATCGTTCTGGACATGCGCGGTCCTCGGTTTCTTGAGAATATTTCGCTCAAATTATAGCATATAAGGGCGGTGCAGGGCTACTCGCTCTCGCCTGCTTGACCCCGTGCCCCCCGGATGGCTACATTAACGGTGAAGGAGTTGCCATGATAAACCACGAGAGCGTCAGCCAGGCCATACAGGAAGTACGACCTTCCCTGCAAGCCGACGGCGGAGATATAGAGCTTGTTTCTGTTGCTGATTCCGGCCTCGTTACCGTGCGCCTCACCGGCGCCTGCGGTTCTTGCCCTATGGCCGTTATGACCCTCAAGCAGGGCGTAGAAGCCTATTTAAAGAAAGTCGTGCCTGGGGTTACCGAAGTGGTGCAGGGCTGAACGCCCCTCAGGCTATGATGAAGGCCGCCCCTGAGCAGGGCGGCCTTTTTCGTTAATGGACGCCGTCGTCGCAGGCTTCGTCGCTGTCTTCCTGCCTTGACGATTCGGCGGTATGGGGTTTGTCGCAGGGGGGCAGGTCGCCCATGGCTTCTCCGCAGCAGTCGGGCGCCGGCAAGCTTGCATCCTGGGTAATTTCATGGCCGCATTCATCGCATCGGTACGTTTTCTTTGCCATGTGGTCCTCCTTTATACTCTAGCGTAAAACTAATCAATATGAGGCGTCAGGGCAAATTTTAGCGTTTATCCGCCGCCAGCGCGCTTATGCGCTCGGCCATCTTGGATAGCGATACCTGCTCCATGACATAGCCCATTTCCTTGGCTACCTTAGGCATGCCATAGACTATGCTGCTCGCCTCGTCTTGGCCCAGGGTAATGCCGCCCTCCCGGTATATCGAGCCTAATTCCTTCGCGCCGTCCTTGCCCATGCCGGTCATGATGACGGCGAGCGCCTTATTGCCATACTCCTTGGCTACGCTGCGGAACAGGACGTCGGCGCTGGGGCGGTGGCCGTTCTCGGTATCTTCCTGCGAGATATGCACGATGCCGGCCAACGAGCGCTTCTCCACCGTTATGTGATAGTCGCCCGGCGCTATGAGTATCCTGCCAGGCCTGAGTATGTCGCCCTCGGCGGCTTCTTTTACGTCGAGGGGGCATATACGGTCCAGGCTAGAGGCGAATTCTTCGGTAAAGCCCGCCGGCATATGCTGCACCACGACCACGGGCGGACTCAGCTTAGGGTCTATCGCGGCGAATACCTCGCGGAGCGCGTTCGGCCCTCCGGTGGATATGCCAATGGCGATGATTTCGGTGTTCGCCGGGGAGCGCAGCGGCACGATCTTGGCCGGCGCGACGGGCCTGGCCGACGCGGGCTGCGCGAAGGCGTCAAACATGCGTTCAGGGCTATCGAACTGATAGCGCGGCGCTTCCTTGCCCTTTACTTTTTTATATTTAGAGCCGTATGCCACCAGGAGCCGCGCCAAGTCGCCCGCCACGGTGTGTATGTCCGACGATACGGAGCCCGAGGGCTTGGTTATGAAGTCAGAGGCCCCGAGCGAGAGGGCTTCCATGGTTATCTGCGCGCCTTTCTTCGCCACGCTGGACAGTATGACCACGGGTATCTCTATGCCCAGCCGCTTGCGCTCCTTGAGGAACTCGATGCCGTTCATTTGTGGCATCTCAATGTCCAGCACGATCACGTCGGGATTGCAGCGGGGTATCTTCTGCAGGGCGAACACGCCGTTCATGGCCTTGTCGGCTACCTTAAGCCCGGGCGTGGCGTCTACGATATGCGAAATAAGATTCCTCATGAGGGCGGAGTCGTCGACGACGAGGACTGAAATAGGCTCGGTCACTGCATGCCTCGCTATATCGATTTTTTGTAAAAACAGGCCCAATCGGTCTTCACGAACTCGAATTTGGTGTTCATGCCGAACAGCGATTCCGAATGGCCTATGAAGAGAAATGATTTTGGCGCCATGGCTTCCCAGAAACGCTCTATGGTGGCTTTTTGCGCCGCCTCATCGAAATAGATTAAAACGTTGCGGCAGAATACCACATCGAGGCCCCTTTGTCCCGAATCGTTCTTGAGGTTGTGGTAGTCGAAGCGTATGGCTTTCTTGATATCCTCTTTAATCTGGTAACCGTTCGGGCGCTTTTCGAAATACTTGGCCAAGTACGCGTCGGGTATGCCCTGGATGCGCATATCGGGGTAAAAGCCCTCTTTGCCCACCATGAGCGATTTAAGGCTTATGTCGCTTGCGGTAACCTCGTAATTCCAGCCGGCGGGCAAGAGCTGCTTAAGGAGCATGGATATCGTATACGGCTCTTCGCCGGTCGAGCAGCCGGCGCTCCAGAAGCGGAGCTTGCGCTCCGAGGCGCGCAATTTTAATAGCTCGGGTACCACGAAATTCTCTATCGCGTCGAAATGCGCCTGATTACGGAAGAAGCGGGTTAGGTTCGTCGTGACCGAATCGAGCAGTATCTTGAGCTCTTCTCTATCCTTGATGAGTATGGCGTAATATTCCGCCGGCGTCTGCAATTTCTTGTCGCGGAGCCGCTCCCTGAGCCTGCTCTCGAGTATAGAGCGGTTGGTGGCCGAGAAGTGGATGCCGCTTTCATCGTAGATAAGCTTGCGGTAGAGCTCAAAGTCATTCTCGCTTAAGAAATCCGCCATGCTCCTGCCTCTCTCCGCGGGTCGGGCCTATGCTTGCGGCATGCGCGCGCCTCTAGCCCGAGACTAGAAGTCTAGTAGTTCAAATTCCCCTAGTCAATTGAAAACAATCCAACTTGGGTTATATTTGAATACATGAATGAAGAAATGCTGCCGGTAAACGTAAAAGGCGTCGCCATGCCCTCCGATGAGGGGCTTCCCGTCGTGGTATTGGGCAGCATGGCGGGTTCCTTGGCGGTGAGCGTCGGCGCTTATGAAGCTGGCGCCATTATCATGCAGCTCGAGGGCCTTTCGCCTTCCAGGCCGCTTACGCACCAGCTGCTCGCCGACTTCCTTTCGGAGCAGGGCTTCACGCTCAAGAGGGCGGAGCTCTACGGCGTGTATGGCTATGAGGAAGACAGTTTCCTGGCCCGCATCGTGTACGGCAAAGGCTTGAAGCGCTGGACGCGGGACGTCCGGCCTTCGGATGCCATAGCCTTAGCACTCGCGCTCAAGGCTCCGCTCTTCGCGCATAGCTCTCTCGTATGCCAAGGCGCGGAAGACAAGCTCGAGATAAATTTGAGCGGAGAAGAGAGCACGGCCTATTGGTGCCAGGAGAGCAGGCCCTACTAAGCCCAGCTTGCCCTTGCCGCCCGCCTGGCGTACAATAAGAGGATTATGGGAATCCTTAGCGTAATCGCCGATTTTTTTCGCAGGCTGTTCGGCTTGGACGACGGCACGGCCCGCGGCGAACTGAAGCGGGTATACAGCGTCATAGCCGATTTAAAGCCTCCCTACTATCGTTTCAAAAACAATATGGTCATGCAGGGCTTTGCCCAGGATCTCTTTCTCTTCTGCCAGGCACTAAAGCCCCTTATGGACTTGGCGGACCGCACCCTGGCCCATCCGGACCTCCGGGTAGCGCGGCGCTATTTCGATTTTCTGGTGGATTGCGAATTGCCCCCCGACGAGCTTGAGAAAAAGGATACCTTCGTCTACGACGGCATGAAAGCCAGGGCCGATAACGCCGTCAAGGCGGAGGAAGAGCTGGAAGGCATAGGCCGGGATTTTCAGCGCTTCCTCGGCGCGGTGGATGACCTGTCCGTGGGAGCCCTTAATCTCGAGCTTGCCGAGGTGGAGCGCTTTATCGAGCTGTGCCGCCATGATTGGGAGCGCATACTCGGCTTCTTCGACCCTGGCCTTACGCTGGAGGATAACCGCTATAAGCCGGATTTCCAGCCCAGCGACGGCGAGCAGCTCGTCCCGGAGATCATCGACGCCTACTACCTGCTCCAAGGCTTCTCGTTCTCGGAGCGGCTGCTCTCCAAGGTGTCGCGTATCTTCGACCGCTATTCCCCCGCGGCAGCGCGCGACCAGCGCCACCGGCTCGAGAAGATCTTTAACACGCTCAATAAGATACTCCGCTACCGCCTCTCCGACGAGAACCTGATGGCGCTTATGCGGCTGTGCAAGGGCGATCCCATTTTTCAGCCGGACCTGCGGCGCGAGCGCGTGGATTACCTTGCCCAGTACCGGCAGCGCCTCTCCGTGCAGTATGAGCGCGACCGCGACCGCCTGCTGCGCGAACGGCACGAGAGCGCGGTGGCCAAGGACATAAAGGATCTCTTCGGGGGCATAGAGGTCGTGGCGCTGGATGCCTATAACGAAGAAAACGACAGCTACCTGCGCCGCGAAAGCCCCAATGGCTTCTCGCACATCAAGGCCCTGAGCATACTCAAGACCTTCGCGCTCGGCATCTTTGACCAGCAGATAAAGGATACGGTCAAAAAAGTGCTCGTCGAGGGCTACTTCGAGAACAAGTCCTACCAGAACAACCTGGCCAACATCG
Source organism: Spirochaetaceae bacterium (assembly GCA_041306725.1). Classification (GTDB taxonomy): domain Bacteria; phylum Spirochaetota; class Spirochaetia; order Treponematales; family UBA12059; genus UBA5200. The sequence goes on from JBFZES010000263.1 coordinate 8,952, forward strand.
TATACCAATGCGATAGGACCAGCGGCCGCATAGCCGCGTTTGAGGAAGGGCTCCTGGGCAACGGTCGGGTGAGCATAGCCTCGGTACGGCGCTATGTGGAAGAGATGCGCCACGGCAAGGACATCATGTCCTTCCTTACGAAAATCGTGGACGAGATCAACTATAAGGCCCGCGAGATTTGCGAGGACGAATCGGGGCTGTTCCAGATGCTCGGCGACGCGCTGGGCGAGCTGCTCGCCGATTATAGGCGCTCGAGCCCCGACCTCGTCACCAATATCCGCAATTTGGGCGGCGTCCGTAACAAGGAACTTATAGCCACCCTTTCGGACGGCAAGAAGCGCACGGACACCTTCGTGCGTATCATGCGCAACTTCGCCTTCGTCAAAACGCCGCCGGCTCCGGCGGGAGCGGCCTTGCCCGTAAGCGCGGGCAGCGGTATGCGGCCGGAGGCGTCGGACGCGCTGCCGGAGACCGAAGCCGCCTTGAGCCTTCCGGCGGGAGGCTCTGACGCCTTGGACGACGAGCTGCCCTTGGCTTGACGCTCAGGCGGGCGCGTGCTACAAACAAGCGTGAAACCCCAATGCAGCGGCCACTCCGCCTCAAGCGATACGCTCGGACATTACTGCGGCCTGGCCGCGGCATTCGCGCCTGAAGGCATAGAAATAAGCCGCACGCTCTTCTATATGCTCTTCGCCCAGCAGCATCGCGGGCAGGAATCCTGCGGCATAGCCTGGGATGAGGGCGGGCTCCTGCGCTCGGACCGGCGCCTGGGCATGGTCGCCAACGCCGCCTCCGACTGGCAGGCGGACGCTACGCGCTCCCGAGTGGGCATAGGCCACGTGCGCTACGCCACCCACGGCGGCGGCGGCCTGGCCAACGCGCAACCGCTTGCCGTGGACTGCACGAAGGGGCGCATAGCCTTAGCCCATAACGGCAACCTGTCAAACGGCGCCGCCTTGAAAGCCGAGCTTTTCGACGGCGGTTCCATATTCCAGACTACCAGCGATTCCGAGCTCATACTCCACCGCATTAGCCGCTCGTCCGCAACGGGCATCGAAGCCATACTCAGGGACGCCCTGTCCGGGGTAGAGGGGGCGTACAGCCTGTGCCTGATATGGGACGGCGCCCTCGTGGCCGTGCGGGACCCCATGGGCTTCAGGCCCCTGCACCTTGCCAGGCACGGCGACGCATGGCTCGTGGCCAGCGAAACCTGCGCCTTGCACGCCTTAGGCCCCATGGATTGGCGGGAGGTGGAGCCGGGGGAGTGCATAGTCGTCGACGGCGACGGCCTGCGCTCCTTTTTTTTAGGGGCCGCGCCGCGCCGCTCCCGCTGCATCTTCGAATCGATATACTTCGCGCGGCCCGATTCCTACGTGTTCGGCCGCTCGGTGCACGGCGCCCGCATGGCCTTGGGCGCCGCCATGGCGCTGGACGACGAACTGCGCCCGGACGTGGTCGTGCCCGTGCCCGATTCCGGCACCCTGGCCGCCCTCGGCTATGCCCAGGCTTCCGGCGCGCCCTTCGCCTTCGGCCTTACCCGCAACCACTACGTCGGCCGTTCCTTCATACTGCCCTCCAAGGGCGAGCGCGACCTGGCCGTGCGCATGAAGCTGCACGCGGTGCGCGAGGTGGTGAGCGATAAGAAGGTGGTCATCGTCGACGATTCGCTGGTGCGCGGCACGACGAGCGGCATTATCGTGCGGCTCCTCCGCGAGGCGGGAGCCCGCGAAGTGCACTTGAGGCTGTCCAGCCCCGAGCTCAAGTGGCCCTGCTACTACGGCATAGACATACCCACCCGCGAAGAGCTCATATCCAATCGCCTGGACCCCGCCGGCATTGCGGCGTTCACCGGCGCCGACAGCGTGCGCTTTTTGGGCGTAGGGCGGCTCAGGGCCGCGCTCGACGCCCCCGAGAACGAGTACTGCTGCGCCTGTTTCGACGGAAACTATCCCTGCCCGGTATACTAAGGCGCATAAAAGCCTCAAGGAGCATGACATGGCTATAGACTACCTATCCTCCGGCGTCGACATGGAAAAGGGCGACCAGTTCGCCGACTTCATACGTGGCCTGCCTTCCCGCGCCGTAGACAGGGGCATAGGCGGCTTCGCGGGCGGCGTGAGCCTCAAGGCCATGCAGGGCATGAAGGACCCCGTGCTTATGACCACCACCGACGGGGTGGGCACCAAGCTGCTCGTGGCCAAGAAAGTCGGCCGCTGGGATACCATAGGCATAGACCTCGTGGCCATGAACGTGAACGACCTTATCGTGTGCGGCTGCAAGCCCCTCAATTTCCTCGATTACATAGCCTGCGGCGGCATAGACGAGGCTAAGCTCCAGGCCGTCATCAAGGGCATAGTAGAGGGCTGCGAACAGGCGGACTGCCTGCTTACCGGCGGCGAAACGGCCGAGATGCCCGACCTCTATGCCCCCGACGACATAGATTTAGCCGGCTTCTGCGCCGGCGTGGTCGACCGCGCCGATATATTGCCGCGACTCGGGTCCATGGCCGAAGGCGACGCCATCATCGGCCTGCCCTCAAGCGGCGTGCACTCCAACGGCTACTCTCTGGCCAGGAAATGCGTGCGCGACGACGACGAGGCGGCCTGGGACGAGCTCCTTACGCCCACGCGCATATACGTGCGCGAGCTTTCCGCCCTCTTAGCCACCGGTACCGTGCTGGGCGCGGCCCACATAACGGGCTCGGGCCTTGAGGGAAACTTCGAGCGGGTAGTGCCTAAGGGCCTTAAAGGGGATTTTAGCTGGGACTGGGAGCGCCCCGCCATCTTCGGCCGCATACAAAAGGGCGGCGCGGTGGCCGAGGAAGAGATGCGCCGCGTCTTTAACCTGGGCGTGGGCATAGCCTTGGTGTGCAAGGCGCGCGACGCAGACGAGCTTCTGTCCCACGCCAAGGCTCGCGGCATAGAAGCCTTCAGGATGGGACGGCTGGTCCGTGGCTAGGCTCGCGGTACTGGCCAGCGGCAACGGCGGCAACTTCGAGGCCCTAGCGCTCGCCGCCCGAGGCGCCGGCCACGAGGCGGCCCTCCTGATTTGCGATAGGCAGGGCGCGCCCGCGCTGGAGCGCGCCGCCCGCCTGGGCGTGCCCTCGCTGCTCGTGCGCTACGGCGGGCGCCGCCGAGCCGAGGCCGAGGATGAAATACGGGCGGCTTTGGACCAATGCGGCGCGGACATCGTGGCCTTAGCCGGGTACCTGCGCCTCCTTGGGCCTGCCTTCGTACGGCATTTCGCGGGCCGCCTCGTCAACATCCATCCCTCCTTGCTGCCCGCCTGGCCCGGCCTGGACGCTATACGCCGCGCCTATGAGGCGGGCGAGCGGACCCTGGGCGTAAGCGTTCACTTCGTGGACGAGGGCATGGACACGGGCGCGCTCATCGCCCAAAGCCGCGTGCCCCGGCTCGATAGCCTCGCGGCCACTGAGGAAGCCATGCACCGCGCCGAGCACGAACTGTACGCTCGGGTAGTCCTCGGGCTTCTCGGCGCGGCGCGGGACTCCGCCGGGGCTTGAGGCGCCGGGCGCTAGCATCGTAGGGCTCGTCCGGGCTATTATCGGGCCAACACCACAACCAGCCCCGACTCCTAATCCTTCGGGGCTCACTAAGGCGGCACGGTCGATGAAGGTACTACTATTGGGTAATGGCGCACGCGAGCACGCGCTCGCCTGGGCCTTCGAGCGCAGCAAGCGCAACGCCGGCCTGTTCTGCCTTCCTGGCAACGCCGGCACCGAGGACATAGCCCACAATATGGAGGGCGACCCGAACGACCCCGCGGCGGTAGTGGCCGCGTATAAGGCCTGCAAGGCCGATATCGTGATCATAGGGCCGGAGGGGCCCCTTGCCGCCGGCGTTGCCGACGCCTTACGCGCCGAGGGGGCCAAGGTGTTCGGCCCCGGGGCGAACGCGGCCCGGCTGGAGTCCAGCAAGTCCTTCGCGCGCTCCTTCTCCGAGCGCGCCGGCATACCCTCGGCGCTGAGCGCCCGCTTTTCCTCATACAGGGATTTCGACGCCTGGCTCACGGCAACGCGGGGCAGCCTCGCTCCCTCCGCTCCCTTCAAGGGCAAGATCGTGCTTAAGAAGAGCGGGCTCGCGGCCGGCAAGGGCGTCCTTGAATCCGACGACGTCGTCGAGCTGAGGGCCTTCGCGCAGGCCGTCCTGGCCTCCGACGAGCTGCTCGTGGAAGAGTTCCTCGTCGGCTACGAACTATCGGTGTTCGCGCTTACGGACGGCGAGCGCTATTGCCTTTTACCCGCTTGCGCGGACCATAAAAAGGCCTTTGACGGGAATAAGGGCCCTAATACCGGGGGCATGGGCGCGGTATGCCCGGTGCCGCCCGCCGATAGCGCCCTGATGGAGCGCATAGACCGGGAAATCGTCGCGCCGAGCTTCACGCAGATGGAAAAAGAGGGGCTCGGCTATCGCGGCGCGCTCTTTTTCGGCATTATGGTGTGCGAAGACGGCCCGAAGCTGCTTGAGTACAACGTACGGCTCGGCGACCCCGAAACGCAGTCACTCGTGCCTCTCCTGGCCATGGATATAGGCGACCTCTTCGAGGCGGTCGCCTCCGGCAGCGTGGCGGGGCTCAAGCCGCAATTCCGCGGCGTTTCCGCGGTAGGGCTGACCGTGGCCGCTCCCGGCTATCCGGAAGCCTATCCTAAGGGCCTTGCCGTGAAGGCCCTTCCCCAAGCCGACGGCTCCACGCTCGTCTTTCACGCGGGCACGGTGCGGGGCAAGGACGGCGGCCTGCTTACCGGCGGCGGCCGCTGCTTCACCGTCGTAGGCTTAGGCGCCGATTATTTCGAGGCGCACGCCAAGGCCCTCGAAGGCGCTAAGGCCGTCGATTTCAAGGGCGCCTGGCACCGCAGCGATATCGGTAAGTCCTTTTTTATCGAGTAGCCTAGAGCCTCTGCCAGGCGAGCGCGGCCTTGGCGGCGAACCAGGCGTAAATAGCCTCTGCGCGATTGCCGAATGAGTCTTCCAGCTTGCCGCGCACGCCGGGCACCACCGTGGCCTTGGCGCTCGATACCGCGTAAAAGAGTATGGCGTCGTCGGCGAATATGGCTAAGGAGCGCACGCGAAGCCCTTCCGCCTGCGCTACCGGGATGATGCCGTAGCGCATCGTGCCAAGGTTAACCGAGAGGGAGCGCACATAGTCCGCCCCGGAGCCGAATTCATAGCGGTAGATATTGTCCCCGAACGAAAGGTCTTTTTGCCTGGCATACAGCGTTTCCGCGGCGGGCACGGCGCTAAGCGCGCTATCGGGTAGCGCGGCCTTGCCGTCTGGCCC
>JBFZES010000264.1:0-9940 GCA_041306725.1 Spirochaetaceae bacterium
TATTACCGGAGCCTATGAGCGCGTTGACCTGATACATGCCGCCCGCGCTTACCGGAGCCGACCAGGCAAGCCCATCGCTGGATTTCCGCGTGCCCGTCGCGTTGCTCGATGTGATGATCCACGCTCCGTCGAACCACACCGGCCCTACGGTTACCATGGTAAAGCTCACGGGGGAGGACCAGCTAAGGCCATCGCTTGAATGGAAGAACTTATAGGAAATGCCTGCGTCCATGCCCCGCGCCATCATCGAGCCATCGGGCGCCGACGACACCCAGAGCAGGTCAACGGCGCTCGGGTCAAGGTTCTGCTTAACCCAGGTTTTGCCCAGGACGGAGCTGGCCAGGCCATTGGTGGCGCCGTCCTTGCCCACCGCTATAAACCTGCCGTTCGCATAGCTAACGGAGTTTGCTACGGAAAGCCCGGTAGCGTAGGGGCCAAGCCAGGTGTTGCCATCATTGCTCGCGTAGGCCTGACCCAGCGCATTTACCGAGACTAAGATGGGGCTTCTGTCCATCGTCAGGCTGGCCTGCGTTATGCCGGTCAGGCCAACGGTAAACGACGCGCTGCCCTCATACAGGGATAGTCCGCTCGATGCATCGACCTTAGCCGCGAGCGTCATAGGGACGCCCAAGGGTATGGCCGAGAAGCTTACCAAGGCCTCGGACGCTCCGTCGGCCAAAGAAACCACGCTCTCTTCAAGCAGGGTCGCCCCGTCATACAGGCCCGCGGTGAGCGTGGCGCCTTCGCCTACCTGGCTCATGGAGCGGGAAGAGGCGGCGAGGCTCTCGACCGGCGCTTCCCACGCTATGGAGAAGACTACCCGGTCGCTGGTCTTCGGCGCGCCTATGACGCCGTGGCAGGCGGATAGAACGAGTATAAAGGCGGCGACGGTCACTAATGAAAACGCCCGCCGGGCTAAAGCTCTGTCCATGGCTACTCCTATGCGCTGCGTGAGTGCTATTTCCTGACTTATTTAATACCTAACCATATAGTGCGTTAGCGGATTTTTCAATGTACAGAGCGTTAAAAAGCCGGCTAATCCGCCTTCTTGCCATATAATTCCGGCAGCGATCATTTAATGGCCTTATATGTAAAAAAAGCGCCCGCTTTCGCGGACGCCCTATCGCTTTCGTGTCGCCGCTTGCGCGCGCGCCTTGGCCCTAGCCGCTTGAGCGGCCGGTAATCTGGTCTATGGCGCTCCGCACGTCCTTATGCAGCTTCTCGTCGCGCGAATACTCGTCGCTACGGGGCCTGGGCGCTTGGGGACGCGGAGCCTGGGGCCGCTCGGCCTGAGCTTCGCCCCGGGAGGAGCCCTGCGCGGGCCGTTTCTGGCCGCGCTCCGGCCTTGAGGAGGGCGAAGGCTGGCTCCTGCCCTGCGAGGCCTGGCCGCGGCCATGCTGCGAGGGGCCGCGGGAGGGCTGGCCCTGCCGCCTGGGCTCCCCAGGCTTCTGGCCGCCGGGGCGTTGGCCGCCCGAGCGCTGCTCGCCTGAGCGCTGGCCGCCGCCCCTCGAACCGCCGCGCTCGTGGCGGGGGTCGTTCAGGCCGCGGAACTGCCTAGGCCCGCGATGTTCGTCCTCATGGTCGTCGTGGCTGCCCGAGCCCGGCCGGGTATAGGGGTGTTCGCGCACCACCGGTATGGGCTTGCCAAGGAGACGCTCCACCTGGCGCAGGAACTTTTTCTCTTCGGTATCGCAGAAGGATACGGCCTTGCCCGAAGCGCCCGCGCGGGCGGTCCTGCCTATGCGGTGCACGTAGGTCTCGGGCTCGGTGGGCTGGTCGAAATTGAACACGTGGGTAATATCGTCCACGTCTATGCCGCGGGCCGCTATGTCGGTGGCCACCAGGATGGGCGTGAGCCCCGCCTTGAAGGCCTCCATGGTCTTGGTGCGGTTGCCCTGGCCCTTGTTGGCGTGTATGACGCCCGCCTCTATGCCGGCGGCGTGCAGGGATTTGGCTATACGGTCCGCGCCGTGCTTGGTCTTGCTGAATACCACCGCGCGGGTAACGGGAAGCTCCTTGATCAGATAGGCAAGGAGGTCGCGCTTGGCGCCTTTTTCTACGTAGTACAGCGTTTGCTCGATCTTTTCCACGGCAGGCTGCTCGGGGTCTATATCGACGCGCACGGGGTCGCGCAGGAAGCTGTTCGCCAAGTCCTGAATCTCCTCCGGCATGGTGGCGGAAAAGAGGAGGGTCTGGCGCTGCTTGGGCAGGAGGGCGATGATGCGCTTGACGTCGTGGATGAAGCCCATGTCGAGCATGCGGTCGGCCTCGTCGAGCACGGCTATCTCTACCGCCGACAGGTCTATGTAGCCCTCGCCCTGAAGGTCGAGGAGGCGGCCGGGCGTGGCCACGAGGACGTCCACGCCGCGCTCGAGGGCCTTTATCTGGGGTATCTTGCCCACGCCGCCGTACACGCAGGCGCGCTTAAGGCCGGCGTTGCGGCCGTAGGCGGCGAAGCTGGCGTCTATCTGCATGGCAAGCTCGCGGGTAGGGGCCACGACGAGGGTGCGGGCGCGGCGCTTCTCGCGCTTGGTGCCGGAGTTTATCAGGTACTGTATGGTAGGCAGGGCGAAGGCGGCGGTCTTGCCGGTGCCGGTCTGCGCGCAGCCCAAGAGATCCTTGCCCTGAAGCAGGACGGGTATGGCGGCCGCCTGTATGGGCGTGGGCGTTACGTAGCCCTCATGGGCAAGCGCGGCTATGCACAGCGGCGCTAAGCCGAGGGCCTCGAATTCGGGTAGATGCATGGGATTCCTTGAACGAGATACAAGATAAGCACGTTATTAGTAACGGCCGCGATGGTGCGTAACCGGTCGCGCCGGCCCGCGTATAATCTCGTTCCTTTGAATATATAGGAAATCCATGCGCGCGGATAGGGGATGGCCGGCCGCGGGTGCTAAGCCGCGGCCTGCGCTTCCTTAATCCTCGAGTTCATCCTCTTCGTCGCCCTGCCCTATGAGGCTGGGGTCCACGCTCGTGCATTTTTCCTTGATGGCCTGGGAAAAGCTGAACTTGGGAACCATGGCCGCCGGCTTCGCGGGCACGAGCAGGTCTTCTCCCGTCTTTAGGTTCTTAACCAGCCGTGCCCTGCGCGCGGCCTGGTAGCGCAGGCTCGCGCCGCCTAACTTGCCCACCGACACCCGCTCGCCTAAGAGCAGCCCGGTCTCAATCATGGACAGGTAATCGTCGATAAGCGCGCGGGCGAGCACCTGGGTAACGCCGTTCTTCTTGGCCACGTAGTTTATGATGGCCTTGGTGGTAAACTGGTCTACGTCGTCCGCGCCTTCCAGCGAGAGGCTCTTATTGAGCTTGATAAAGCCGTTCGTCAGGTATACCGTCGCCTCGCGCACCCTGCGCTCCTGCTCGTCGGGGCTTAAGCCCGCCGGGCATACGGCTATCCTATAGAGCGACGACGAGCGCTTTAGCGCCGAGCCCTCGAACAGGGCTACCTTGTCGACGCACGCCTCCGCCGCCAGGTTGGTCCTGTCGCTGCGCACCAGTTCAGGCACGTCGGTTCTCATCTTAATGGAAGCGTATTCAAGCCAGCGGTCTTTGCCGCGCTTTGGCCCAAGGGTGATGAGCGAGCCGGAATAGCTTAGGAATATGGCCGCGCGCGCGTCATCGGCCTGCATGGACGGCAGCTCTTCCATGCCCAGCGTAGCGCACTGCGCGCTAAAGAGCCTGAATTTCTCCAGCCACAGCCCGGACAGGCGCTCCTCGGCCTCTTCGTCGCCAGCGAGGCCCGCGTCGTCGAGCAGCACGCGCACCTGGCCCTGTATGGGCAGGGGAAGTTGGCTAAATGCTTTTGTATCCATACGTGCCTCCAGATATACTATACTATCGTATTGTACTACACATTATGGCCAGGAGCGATACTATTTAGGTTAATTTAATTCTTTTTACTTATTTTTCGTGTTTTTCCATTGATAATTCATTTCAACTTGCTATATTATAAAGTCAGGAGGACGCCATGAACAATTTTGAGTCGTTGAACCCGGAAATTCAGGAGCATCTGAAGCAATTGGCCAAGTCTTCGGGCTTAAGCGCCGCGGAAGACGGCTACGAGAGGCTCGCGGCGGCTTGGCTCGAAAAAAAGGCTCTCTTCGAGAAGAGCGCCCAGGAGAACAAGCTGTCCGAGCTGGCCTTCTTCTCCAGCCAGGAAGAGAAGGGAGCCCTCGTGCTTACCTACTCGGGCTCCCTATTGAAAATAGGCCCGCTCATAGACGGTAAGCGCTGCTGCGAGTACAGCTCCATCGGCCTGCGCTCGGACGTGCCGCCCTCGGCCATAGAGGACTCCTCGAAGCTGGCCGCGGACATCGAGGTAGACGACATCGTGCAGTTCAGCAAGGGCCCCATCAAGAGCAGCTCGCAGGTGTACACCATAGCCGTGGCCAGCGAAGAGCTTGAGCCGCAAGAGGAAGAAGCCCTGCTCACGCAGCTAGGCCAGAATCTGGTCGAGGATTTCGTCGAGGTCAACAAGACCGTACTCAATTAAGGGAGGCGAGGAAGGTCCATGATGGTCCGGGACGCTATGCTGCGAGCCTTCCTGCGCGAGGGCCCGCCCTCGGCGAGCGAATATCTACCCCTGATAGAGGCCGCCACGGCCGCGCTGCGGAGCGAGGCGCCGGACAGGCGCCCGACCACCATACGCGGCCGGCCGGGCGGGCTCATCATGCTGGAGAAGGAGCTGCCCACCATAGTCGTGCCAGACCTGCACGCGCGGCGCGGCTTCTTCATCAGCCTTATGGAGAGCCGCCTGCCCGGGGGCGGCACGGTATTGGAGGCTCTTGGCCAGGGCAGCCTGCAGGTGCTCTGCCTGGGCGACGGCTTTCACGCGGAGGCCAGGGCCATAGAGCGCTGGAAGGCGGCCTATGCCGAATACGCGGGATACTACCGGGAACATTCGGCCATGGACCAGGAAATGGCCGAGAGCATGGGGCTCATGGAAATGGCCATGCTGGCGAAAATAAACTTTCCGCGCCACTTCCATTTCTTGAAGGGCAACCACGAGAACGTGCTTAACGAGGAGGGCCAGGGCAACCACCCCTTCCGCAAATTCGTGCAGGAGGGCGACATGGTATACGCCTACCTGGACGCCTTCTATGGGCGGGACTTTATACAGGCCTATGCCGGATTCGAGAAAAGCCTGCCCCTCTTCGCCGTGGGGGCCCGCTTCTTGGCCTCCCACGCCGAGCCCGCCCGGGCCTACGCGCTAGAAGAGCTCGTCAACGCGCCGCATTTTCCCGAGGTGGTACTGGGCCTTACCTGGACCGATAACGGGGCCGCCGAGCCAGGCAGCGTGCAGGCCTTGCTCTCGCGCCTGCTGCCCGGCCAGGAGAAGACGCGCTTCTTGACGGGGCACCGCACCATACCGGGCTTGTACCGCGAACGGAGCGGCGGCTATCATCTGCAGATTCATAACCCGAGCCGCTATGTCGTAGCCTGGGCCATGCCCGAGCGAGACCTTGAGCCGGAGTTCGATATAGGCGAAATACGCGACCTTGGCCCTTCTTTAGCCAAGGCCAGCATCTAGAGGAGGCCGTTATGGCCGAGCTGCCGGAATTCATAGGCAAATACAAGATCGAGTCCCTCGTCGCCCGCGGAGGCATGGGAGCGGTGCTCAAGGCGCTGCACCCCACCCTCAAGCGGCACGTCGTGCTCAAGAAGCTGACCATACGCGGCAGCAGCGCCATAGCCGAGCGCTTCAAGCGGGAGGCGCGCATCCTTATCGAGTTCCAGCACGACAATATCGTGCGGGTATTCGACCACTTCAAGGAAGGCAGCTCGCACTACATGGTGCTCGAGTACGTGGACGGGCTTTCGCTCGACCAGCTCCTTAAGAAGCAGCGCTTCCTCTCCAGCGAGCTCTCCCTTACGATCTTCGCCGAGGCCTGCAAGGCCCTCAGCTACGCCCACGGCAAGGGCGTTATCCACCGCGACATAAAGCCCGGCAATATACTGATGTCCAAGAAGGGCGAGGTAAAGCTGGCCGACTTCGGCATTGCGGCCTCCGAGGACGACGCCGACTCCGGCCTTACCCGCGAGGGCATGACCCTGGGCACCCCGTCCTACATGCCTCCCGAGCAGATAGAGAACGCCAAGAACGTGGACAAGCGGGCCGACATATACGCCATGGGCGTGATGCTCTACGAGATGGTAACCGGCAAGAAGCCCTACCCCGCCAATTTCTCGGCGGAAACCGTGCTCATGATACGCAAGGGGCGCTACCGGCGGCCGCGCAAGATAAACGCGCGCGTGCATCCCTTCGTGGAAAAGCTCATAGCCAGGCTCATACAGCCCGACCCCGCGCGCCGCTTCCAGGACATAGACGAGGTATTGAAGCGGGTTGAGCGCTATCTGACCAGGTTCAAGGGCCAGGCCATAGCCCTGGGCTTGAGCGGCCTCCTCCACGGCAGCCTGCAGGAAGAGCCCTCCTACCCGCGCGCCAAGAAACGCGGCTGGATACTGCCCACGCTCGCCCTGCTCTTAGCCGGCCTCGGCGCGGGAGGCTACTATCTATGGACGGAGGGCTACGGCTACCGCTGGGCCTTCCCCGACAGCCGCGGCGAACTGCGGGTATCGGTGCGCATAGCCAAGGCGGACAAGCCCGCCGGCGACCTCTCCGTGCTGGCCCGCGTCTACGCCGACGACGGCAGGGACTACCCGGAGCTGGCGCTATCGCCCATACGCTTCGCCCCCCAGCCCACGGAAGACGCGGACCCCTACTACAGCTTCGAGTCTAATGCGCTCTTCATAGAGCCCGGCGCGTACAGGCTCAAGCTCATTGCCGGCTCCAGCGTGCTCTGGGAATCCTTTACCCTGGCCAGCATAGCGGCGACCGAGGGCCAAGGCGGCTTGCGGCTCCACTACCGGCTGGAGGAACGCCGTCCCCGGCCCCTGTCCGTACAGGCGCGGGCCAAGGACGCAAAGACCGGGCTGGCCATAGACAAGCCTCTGCGCGTGAGCGTGTTCGCCAGCGGGTTATGGACGCCGCTTGAATCATTGCCGGAGGGCTGGCTCGTAAGCGGCGGCGTGCGCCAGTTCAGGGTGGAGGCGGAGGGCTACCGGCCCGAGACCTTCTCGCTGCGGGTAGCCGCCGACCAGGACAGCCTCACCCTCGCGGCCAAGCTTGAATCCCTTAGCAATTAAGGCAAGGAGTATATCGTGTCGCTAACATTAAAACGGATCTTCATGGCGGCCTTCGGCCTTCTAGGCGCCCTGGCGCTCTGGCCCTGCCTCCTTGGCATCCAATACCTGCAGCCGCGCTTTCCCAGCTATTTAGTCTACGCCCTGGCCCAGGGAGCCTGCCTTGGCGCCGTCTTCGGCGCCTTCTTCGGCTCCTTCGAAGGCGTAATCGTGTCCTCGAGGAGCAAGGCGTTTAAGGGCCTGCTCTTCGGCGCATTAGCCGGGGCTCTAGCTGGCGCGATAGGCGTACTGGCCGGGCAGCTCTTCCTCTTCGCGGCGGGTTCCGTCCTCTGGAAGAGCGCGAGCCAGCGGAACTCCCTAGGCCTGGCGGTATCGACGGGCCTAGCCTGGGCCATCGTAGGGCTCTTCGTCGCCCTTATCGAGGGCCTGCGCTCCCGTTCCTCGCGCAAGCTCCTCGTGGGCCTTTCCGGAGGACTCTTGGGCGGCATCATAGGCGGCGCGGGGCTGTCCGCCCTGTCCTTCCTGTTTCCGCAGAGCGAATTATCCCTGCTCGCGGGCTTGGCGCTTTTCGGACTGGCCTTGAGCCTCTCGTACTCGCTCTTTGAGAACCGCTTCTCCGCCGGCAGCTTCATCCTCCTTAACGGGCCGCTTAAAGGCAAGGAGTATTACCTGTTGAGCAAGGCCCTGCGCATAGGCAGCGCGCCGGACTGCGACATCGTGCTCAAGGGCTACCCTGAGGTGGAGCCCCTGCATGCCATCGTGCGGCAGAGCGGCACCAAGCTGGTCATCAGCGCCGAAAAGGCAGGCGCGCGGGTGCTCCTCAACGACGAGCCGCCCGCGGGCCGCTCGCTCCGCCCCGAGGATGTGCTGGCCATAGGCAAGGCCAAGCTCATCTACGGCTATTTCGCCTAAGAGGCCTCCGAAAGGATCGTTACCATGTCGAGCAAGAAAGCTACCTTAACTATACTGCTGGCCATACTGGCCAGCTGCCTCGCGCAGGCCCAAGGATTAGGCATAACGCAGATAAGCACCGAGCGTCTCCTTTTGTCGCAGGAGACCAGGCTCTACCTCTCCGCGCCCGCCCTGCCCCAGAACCTGGATAATCCGGCGGAAGCCCTGGAAATTTGGGAATCGGGCGACGGCCAAAACTACAGCCAACGGCCCATAAGCGCGGTGAGCGCTCGGCCCCATGACGATATGGGCATATCCTTCTTCCTGCTCCTGGACAATTCAGGCAGCATGTGGACGGATATAGACGGCAAGGATACGCAGGATCCCGCCGCGCTGCGCGTGGAACAGGCTAAAGCGGCGGCCAAGGACTTCCTAGGCGCGCTTTCGCCTTTGGACCGCGCGGCCCTGGCCGTGTTCAACACCCGCTACTGGAACGCGTCGCTGCCGGGCAGCGATCCCGAAGATATAGCCCGCGCGCTCGACGAGCTCCGCAGGCCCGCCTCCGAGGACGCCTACACGGAGCTCTATCTATCCATGAACCGCGCCCTGGCCGATTTTTCCGCCGAGGCGGGGCGGCGCGTGCTCATCGTGCTATCGGACGGGGAGAATTACCCCTATGCCCAGCTTACGGGCAAGCCCAACCCCGAGAGCGGCACCGCCAGCGCCACGCCCGCGGAGCTTATCGATAGCGCCATACGCAATGGCATAAGCGTGTACGCCATACGCTACGGCGCGCAAAAAGACCCCCTCATAGGCGGCATAGCGAGCCAGAGCGGCGGCCGCGCCTTCGACGCCATGGACCTTGAGGGCCTGTCCTCCATATACGATACCATACGGCGCGACGTGCTCAACGAGCTGGCGGTGGACTATAAAGCAAGCATGGACGCAGGCGAAAAGCGCTGGGTGCGGGTAACGCTGCGCGACGGCGCTGGCGCCCGGTACACGGCGGAGCGCTACTACTACAGCGGCACTCTCTTCGGCCAGGGCGCGGGAGCGCCCAAGGCCTGGTACTTCATCTTCGTCCTGTTCGCCGCCCTGGCTTGGCTGCTCCTCGCGCTCTTCAAGCTCGAGCGCGATACCGACAAGACGGGCATACGCCTCCTGTTCGGGCCTAAGAACCAGAACACCCGCTTCTTCGCCCTAAGCGGCCCGCAGACCGTCATAGGGGCGGCCCCGGACGCGGACATAAGCATAGCGGGCAACCCCTCGCTCAGGGCATCCCACGCGACGGTGCTTTTCGACGAGCAGAAACAGGCGTACACCGTGGTTTCGGACTCGCCCATAACCGTGAACAATCAGGCCGTTACCAAGAAGCGCCTTGAGTCGGGCGACGTCATTAATATGTCGGGCACCGTGGTGGTGTTCGATGAGGCCCTCGCTAAGCCCAAATCTAAATCCAAGCCCACGTCCAAGCCGCGGAAGTAAGGGCTTGAGCCCGCCCGGATGCCTATCAGGGGCCGGCGGGCTCGAGCCTATAGAGGCCGCCGTTCTTATCGTCGCTTAAAAGGTACACAAGGCCGTCCGGCCCTACCCGTACGTCGCGTATGCGGCCAATGGCGCCGTCTAAGAGGAGCTCCTCGCGCGATACGCGGTCTCCTTCAAGGCTTAAGAGGAGGAGCTTCTGCCCCGCCAGCGAGCCCGCCAAGAGCTTGCCCCGCCAAACGGGGAAGGCGTCGCCCTGATAGAAGTCCAGGCCGGAGGGGGCTATGGACGGCGTCCAGTGCCAGAGCGGCGGCTCTATGCCTGGCGCGCTGGGGCTTTCCGCTATGCGGGCGCCTGAATACGCCACGCCGTAGGTGGTAAGGGGCCAGCCGTAATCGAGGCCGGGCTTTATAAGGTTCACTTC
>JBFZES010000265.1:0-5360 GCA_041306725.1 Spirochaetaceae bacterium
GGCTGGAGCGCCGCCGGCAGGACGCCGGCGCGTGAAAGCCAAGTCCCCCTCTGGGCATATGATGCGAGACATCGCAGCATCATAGGGTCTGGGGTATCCCCAGCAGATTGAGGCACGTTCAGCGCGAAAGCGCAGAACGTGCTTTTTTTATAAGCCCAGAGGGGGACTTGTTTCTCGCCCGCGTCGAGCGGGCCTTATATCCATACCTTGCGAATTCGCGCGAAGCGCGACACCGAGGATGCGTCGCGAGCTGGCGAGCGTGAGGCGCAGGACGCCGGCGCGCGTAAGCCAAGTCCCCATCTGGGCTTTATGATTCCGTGCGATCCAGGTATGGCCTAGGCGGCGTAAAATACTTGTTCACTACGAAGAGCTTCCAGAGCGACTCGAATTCGGCCACGGTGACCCCAAGGGCTTCCGGTATGTCCCCGCCATTGCGTATGAGCGCAAGCACGGCCGGCATGCCCCAAGTCGCTTTAATGAATTCGATCAGCAGATAGCCTAGCTGATAAATCCTCTTCTCGCCCGCGCCTAGGTCGCCGTTCAGCACGGCTATCGTGGGGTAGTATCCGGCCGCCAGGTACGGAATGGCGCGGGGGTGGAGGAACTCCCCAGATTCATAGACGGCTATAGCCTCCCACAGCCAACGGGGATTGTTAATGAAGCGCTTGTTCACGTACAGGGACAGGGTATGCGCGTATTCATGGAGCGCGTCCTGCGCCAGGTTGGGAGTGGACAGGAGTTCTATCCTGTTGGCGTTCGCTATGTAGCCGGTGACGCCGAAGTAACGTCCTCCTATGAGCTGCTCCATAGTGGATAGGTGTTCCTGCCAGCCGCCCCTCACGTGCACGGTGCGCGAGCCGGCATCCTTAACGCCTAGGTCCGCTTTAATGCGGCCCGCGTTCAGTTCCAGCATCCGAAGCATGGGCGCTACCGCCTTCGAATCCACTCCCGGATGCAGCTTGAACGTGAATTCGCCCGCTACGTATATCCGCGCGTCGCCTTCCATGCGTACGCTCGCGCAGGACGCGCAGCCGACGCCAAGCGCAAGCGCGACGGCCAGGGCGCCGCGCAGCCTAAAGCCTCGGGAGCGGCGCTTTCCCTCTGCATTTATCATCATAGGACTCCCTCGCGTGTATGCCCGCGCATGCCCATACTATACGGGGATGAAAGGCCTGGCTACGAGCGTCGTCGCTAGGCAGGCGACGCATCAAGGCAGCTATGGCCCTCAGCCACGCACATCGCCTTGATAGTGGAGATAATTGAAATTTTTAATCCACGAATAGCCCAATAAGGGCTTACTATGGACTATAATGTAGCGTAGTCGATGACGCGCAGGAGCAAGTTGGTGAATACGGGCAGAAAGCGCATCCTTCTCGTAGAAGACGAAGCCCTTATAGCGATGAGCGAACAGAGTTCGCTCGAGGACTACGGCTACGACGTGGTCACGGTAAGCACGGGCGAAAAAGCCGTGGCGCTTATCGGCGAGGAGCATAGCTTCGACCTTATCCTTATGGATATTAATCTTGGGCGTGGCATAGACGGCACCGAGGCCGCGGCGCGCATACTGGCCAAGCAGGAAATGCCCGTGGTGTTTCTGTCGTCCCATACCGATCCCGAAATAGTGGACAAGACTGAAAAGATCACGTCCTACGGCTATGTGGTGAAAAGCTCGAGCATTACCGTCCTGGACGCATCCATCAAGATGGCTTTTAAGCTCTTCGAGGCGTATAAAAAAACCAAGGAATTCAATAACAGGCTCGAGGCTACCTTTAACGCCCTGCCCGACCTGTTGTTTGAGGTTGGGCTGGACGGCAGGTATTACGACGTGCGGTCAAGCGACGAAAACCTTTTATACAAGCCCCTGCCGGATTTGATAGGCAAGAGGATACCCGAGCTGCTCCCGCCCGACATATCCTCCATCATCATGGCGGCCATAGCGGAGGCAGAGGAGCAGGGAAAGTCCTTTGGCAGGCAGTACGAGCTGCCGGTGCCCTTAGGCCGATGCTGGTTCGAGATAGCGGTGTCCCGCATCAAGAGCCCCGGTAAGGAATCCCGCTTTATCCTTATGTGCCGGAATATAAGCGACCGCAAGCAGGTGGAAGAGAGCCTGCACGCCGAGCGGCAGCGCCTTGCGGGCATAATCGAAGGCACCAACATAGGCACCTGGGAATGGAATGTGGAATCCGGGGAAACCATCTTTAATGAGCGCTGGGCCGAAATGTTAGGCTATACCCTCGAAGAGCTAGCGCCCATATCGATAGCCACCTGGGGACGCCTGGTCCATCCGGAGGATTTGGAAAGGAGCGCGAGCCTGCTCGAGCGCCATTTCGCCGGCGAGTTGCCGTACTATGAGTGCGAGTCGCGCGTGAAGCACAAGGGCGGCCATTGGGTATGGGTCCTGGACAGGGGCAAGCTCATGTCCAGGACGCCGGAGGGCAAACCCCTCATAGCGCTGGGCACGCACCAGGATATAACCGAACGTAAGTTCGCTGAACTGCGGATTAAAAGCCTGCTCGCGGAGAAGGAGCTCATACTCAAAGAGGTGCACCACCGCATCAAGAACAATATGTTTATGATAGGCAGCTTGCTCACGCTCCAGGCCTCTACCATGGCTGAGCCGGCGGCCGTGGCCGCCCTGCAGGATGCCCGGAGCCGGGTGCAGAGCATGATGGTGCTCTATGAGAAGCTCTACCAGGCTCAGGACTATAACGAGCTGACGCTCGAGCGCTACCTTTCGCCCCTGGCAGACGAGATCGTGCGCAACTGTTCTCAAGGCGGCGCCGTCAAGCTAGAGAAGCGCTTCGATGACACGGCACTCGATATGAAGCGAATGCAAGTTATCGGCATCATCGTCAATGAGCTGATCACGAACGTCATGAAATATGCCTTTGTCGGCCGGAGCGTCGGCACGATTAGGGTATCAGCGGGCCGGGTTGGCGACGAGGTGGAGCTCAGCGTAAGCGATGACGGCGTGGGCATACCCGAAGGCGTGGATTTCGAGGACAGCGGCGGCTTTGGCCTCATGCTTATCAATACGCTTACGAAGCAGCTTGACGGCTCTATCCGCATGGAACGGGATAGGGGAACCAGGGTAGCGCTTCGCTTTAAGCTGCGAGACGAGCCAGCCTAAAGCGGCCTTAGTCTTCCAACACGACGCGGTTGCGGCCCGTTTGCTTAGCGCGGTACAGCGCCGAGTCCGCGCCGGCTATGATGCGCGAGAGTTCGGCGGCCGGCATGGCCGCCTCCACTTTAGTGGCGTACACGCCAACGCTTACGCTTATGCGCAGCTCCGGGTAGTCGGGTATGCGGCAAAATTCTACCGCGCAACGTATGCGCTCTGCGGCTTCCATGGCCGCTTTTTCGCAGGCGCCCGGCAGTATGGCGGCTATTTCTTCGCCGCCGTAGCGGCAAACCACGTCGCCGTCGCGCAGTATCTTCCTGCAGAGCTGGCCGAGTTCACGCAAGACGGCGTCGCCAGCCTGGTGGCCGAATTCGTCGTTCACCTGCTTAAAGCGGTCTATGTCTATCATGAGGCAGGACGTGCATTCCCGGGGTTCGGCAAGGACGATGAGCCCGCGCTCCTCAAGGCGCCGGCGCGTGCCCAGGCCGGTGAGCCAGTCGGTGCCGGCCAGCTGTTCCGACGCGGTAAAGCGCAGGGAGTTGGCCAAGGCTATGGCGGCCGAGTCGCTGAAAGACAGCGCGCGGCGCACGCTCTGGCCCTCGAAGGCGTGGGCGTCCCGCGACAGGAATTCCAGCACGGCCAGCACGCGATTGCGCAGGATGAGGGGAAGGCAGAGCCTGGCCCGCGCTTTGTAGCCGCCATAGTCCTGAGCGCCCCCGGCCGCAGGGCAGCCGGATTCGGCTATGGGCCTGCGCTCGCCGGCGGCGCGGAGGGGCAGGGCTTCCTGCCCTATGCTGGCGATGGGGTCAATGCCGCTGCTGCGCACGCATACGAGGCTGTCGTTTTTTGGGGTCCACACCAAGGCCGCCTCGAAGCTGAGTATGGAACGGGCTTGCGCGAGCACGCTGTCTATGGCTTCTACGGCGTCTAAATTGCTGGAGGCTAAAGTACCCGCCGTACGCAGCAGTTCCGCGTCGGCAAGCTGGCTTTCGGCGCGGCTGCGGGCGGCTCGCTCTTCCTCGAGTTCGTCGCGCAGCTCGCTTATTTCCTGATCTACTCCTACGGTAAGGCTGGGCACGCCCTGCTCGTCCCGTTCGAGGACAAGGGTCCTGTGCTTGATTACGCGCCATTGGCCAACGCTATTCCTGATGCGGTATTCGCCGCTCCAGGCGTCGGCGCCGCCCGAATATACGCGGTCCCACTCTTCGAGCACCCGGTCCCGGTCTTCGGGGTGCAATAGCTCGCGCCAACGGTCCGCGCGCAGGTCCTCGGCGCTGTAACCGAGGTCCGTCCACAGGGTGTTGGGTATGCAGGCGCCGCTCGAATAGTCCTTAAGGAATACGCCAAGGCCGCGGAGTATGGCCGGCAGCTTGCCTGAATCATAGAGTCGGGCGAAGAGTTCTCTATCGGTTTTTTTTAATTTTAAGCCCATGCGGGAGCTACCCTCTGTTTTTCGGTATGACGCCAAGCGGCTGTTCCTTATGATAGCCCTAAGCGACGCGCCATGTAAAGGCGCTCATTGGCGCCATTTAATTCTTTTTAGCTGCCCGCGCTTTCGTAGGCGCGCAGGCCGGCCTTCCAGGCTAGACCGGCTAAGGCGCTGGCCGCGATGCCGGCGGCCAGGGAGCCGAAAATCCCCAGCGCCATGGGCTCGCGGCCGAGCAAAGCCGCGGCGGGGTAATAGGAGGTGAAGGCGAAGGGCAGCACGAAGGTCATGACGAAGCGCAGGGCACCGGGAAATATGCCCACCGGGTACATGGCGAAATCGGCTACCTTGTAGGCGGCGAAGAGGTAGCCCTGTGAGTTCTTTACCCAGAAGGCGGCCGATGCGAGGGCAAGCTTGACGGCCGCGTATATGAGGAAGCCTCCCGCTATAGCCGGCGCGAGCAGGGCCAGGCGCAGGGGGTCGGGGCCGAGGCCAAGCCTGGACCAGGCTACGCTCAATATCGCCACGCCCGCCACGAGCTCGCCCGCGCCGTCGGGCTGGAAACGGTCGGCTAGCACCTGGAAGAGCGGCGAAAGCGGCCGTAAAAGGAAGCGGTCGAAATCGCCCTTGGCCACGAGACGCCAGGCGAGTATCCACAGGTTGTCGGTAAAGATATGGTCGAGCCCGCGGGGTATCTGCGCGAAGCCATAGATGAAGTGTATTTCGTCGAACGACCAGCCGGCCATGCTGGGCACGGCGGCGAACACGAAGCCTATAACGGCCTCGCCCTCGAGCTGAGTGCCCAGGAAACCC
>JBFZES010000266.1:0-9508 GCA_041306725.1 Spirochaetaceae bacterium
TTAGGCCTGAGGGAGACGCCGCTTAGCTAGACGGGTTAGCCCCGCGTTGCTTCCAAGCGTTTATGACGGCATCCATGCGCGCATTCAAGGCCGGATCCACGCGCATGCGCTCAGGGTGGGCCCCGAACCACATGAGGGACTCCTGCAGGCCCTGTTCCAGGCTAACGCTGGGCAGGAAGCCGGGAACCAGAGCTTTAAGCCTCGAACAATCAAAAACCATGTCGTAGCCCTTGTCGCCGAGCAAGCGCTCGGCAAAGCCCGGGTCCTGCTTGGCAATAAAGTCGCGCGGCGCGTAAAACAGCTTCGGCTTGAGCCCAAGCAGCCGGGCCAGCGTGCCGTAAATTTCGTTCCAGCTTGGGGCCGCCTCACCCATGATTTGCACGGTTTGGCCGAGCGCGTGGGCATTGCCCATGAGCCCCACGAGCCCAAGGGCAAAGTCGCGGGCATGCGTTAGGGTCCAGCGCGCCTGCCCGTCGCCGAACACCAGGATATCCTTGCCTTCCTGCATCCTCGCCGCGGTCGTATAGTCCGCGGAACCGAAGAGCGAGGGTATCCAGGTAGCGCCGTAGGTATGGGAGGGGCGCACTATAGTGGCCGGGAAGCCGGCGGCGATGGCCTCGCGCAGATACGCCTCGCAGGCGATCTTTTGCCGGGCGTAGTCCCAGTACGGGTTCTCAAGCGGCGTGTCCTCGCGAATGACGCCGCCCAGAGGCGGCTTATGGTAGCACGAGGCGCTGGACATGAAAATATACTGGGCGCTGCGCCCTTCAAATACCCTTCTCGCGCGCGACACTTGTTCGGGGTTAAAGCTAATGAAATCGACGACCACGTCCCACGAGCCTGAACCCAGCACCGAATGCATGAGCGTCTCGTCCCGCGCATCGGCGCGGAGCGTGTGGGCGCCCTGCACCGTGCGGGCCGCGCTGCCGCGATTGAGCTGCCACAGTTCCCAGCCCTCATCGAGGGCGCGCAGCGAGCAATCGAAGGAAAGATTGCCGGTACCGCCTATGAACAGCGCGCGCCCTTTATGGATCATGGCTCAAGCTCCTTACGCCGGCGCTTAGGCCCGCGCCGAAAATCATCCGGTGATAATGCGCACGAGGCGTTTCTTGCCCGCCTTGAGCATCAATTCTCCCTCTGCGTCCAGCGCGTCTATACCGACGGGCGCTTTTTCGGCGGTCCATATAGTAGAGCCGACCGTAGCGCCGCCCTGCTGCACGAGGCGCCTCGCCTCGCTTTTGGACGGCGCGAGCCCCGCGTCCACGAAGAGATCCAGCACGGGGTAACCCGCCTCGAATAGAGACTTTGCCAGCTTAACCGTAGGCATGGCGTTTTTGTCGCCGCCGCCGCCGAAGGCGGCCTTAGCCCCTGCGCGAGCCGCGTCGGCCTCGCCCTTGCCGTGGATGAGCGCGGTCACTTCGTAGGCGAGGCGCTCCTTGGCCTCGTTTATGTTGCGCTCGGGACCTACCAAGGCGCGGCATTCGTCCGTGGGCAGGAAGGTAAACATGAGAAGGAAGCGCAGCACGTCAGCGTCGCTTACGTTGCGCCAATACTGGAAGAACTCGTAGGGCGAACATATGGAGGGATCGAGGAAGAGCGCGCCTTTTTCGGTCTTGCCCATTTTCTTGCCGTCGCTCGTGGTTACGAGGGGGAAGGTAAGGCCGAAGGCCTCCCCTCCTTCCACGCGGCGTATGAGTTCCATGCCCGCCACGATATTGCCCCACTGGTCGTCGCCGCCTATCTGCAGCTTGCAGCCATGGCGGCGGAAGAGCTCGAGGAAGTCGAAGCTCTGCAGTAGCTGATAATTGAATTCTATGAAGGACAGGCCCGTCTCCATGCGCATCTTATATGCTTCAAAGCTGAGCATGCGGTTGACGGAGAAGTGCCGGCCTATGTCGCGCAGAAAATCTATGTAGTTGAGATCCGCCAGCCAGTTCTTATTGTTATCCGTGCGCGCGTGCACGCCGTCTAAGCCGAGGAAGGGCTTAAGCTGGGCTTCTATGGCCGCGGCGTTGCGGTCGAGGTCTTCGTAGGAGAGCAGCTTGCGCATCTCGGTCTTGCCCGAGGGGTCGCCTATGCGCGCGGTGCCGCCGCCGAGCAAGGCTATGCCCTTGTGGCCGTGCTTGAGCAGGTGGCGGAAGGCGAAGAACGGCACCATGTGGCCTATATGCAGGCTGTGGAAAGTAGGGTCGCAGCCCACGTAAAAGGTAACCGGCCCTTCATCCATCAAGGTCGAGAGCGCATCCAAGTCGGTACACTGCTGCAGTAGGCCGCGTTCTTTGAGGGTTTCAAGGGCGGGATTCATATCGGTTCCTCCGTTTAAGCGCGATTATAAACGGATTGGGCGCGGGCAGGCAAGCGCCGTGGCCAAGGCGCCCCGCGAGAGGCGGCTCCTAGCCGCCCGCGGGCTTCAGCCGCCTGCGAGCTTTAGTCGCCGCGTACCCGGTTGCGGCCCGCGGCCTTGGCGGCATACAGATAGGAATCGGCGCGCTTCAGGGCATCGCCTGACTTTTCCCCTTGCCTGAGTATGACGGAACCCGCGCTTATCGTGATGATAGGCAGGCGCTCTAGCCGCAACGATTCCACGGCCGCGCGTGCACGCTCCGCGAAGAGCCGAGCCGCCCGGGAATCCTTGCTTTTGACGGCTACCGCGAACTCCTCGCCGCCTAAGCGGCCAAAGGCATCGCCTTCGCGCAGGAGGGAGCGCAAGGCCCCTCCCACCGCCGCCAGCACCGTGTCGCCGGCGTCGTGGCCGAAGCTATCGTTTATGCCTTTGAAGCGGTCGAGGTCAAGCATGACCACGCCGACGCTATGGCCTTTAGGCTTATTGGCTATGAAGTCGCCCAAGCGTTCCAAGAAACGGTCGCGCCTGAGCGCGCCGGTCATCGGGTCGAAGGCCGCCTCTACCTCCACCTTATCCGCCACGAAGTATTTGGACACGAACACGGCGAGCATGGTGAAGAGCACGCCAAGGAGGGTGGCTATGAGGCCCCAGAGATACAGCGAGCGCTGCTTATCCGCCGCGCCGGCTACGTCCAGCATGAAGCGGTCGCCTATGCGCCAGGCATCCTCGCTTACGACTAAGAGCCGCGTTCGCGTGGCCTCTTCGGGCGAGGAACGCAACGCCGCCACGGACGCGCGCACGGTATCTATGCTGGCGCGAACCTCCGTGAAGGACTTAACGCGGGAGAAGTCCCGTAGGCTTTCGAGCTCGGAAAGCGCTCCCTCCACCTCGCCGAATACGGCTTGGGAAGGAATGCCCGAAAGCTCAAGCTTGACCGCGCGTTGCAGGCCACCGCGCACGACGTTGGCTTTGTGCACGGCATCCGCGTTACCCGCCGTTCGCGACAGAGCGAAGCCGGCCATGCCCGCGCCTACGGCCACCAGCACGGCTGCTGCTACTATGAGCGGGATTAAAAGGGTCGAAGGCTTTTCGATAAATCGCTGCATACGGTTCCTAAATAAATAATAATTCTTTTAAATTGTTGCCGCAATGGTCCCGGCAACAAAAAAGTAAGCGCGCGCCGCGCTTAAGCTCAACGCTTGACGCGTCCTTTAAGTACCAGTATAGCCTCAAGGAGGCCTCCGGCGATAGAGCGCGCCGTATCGGATACGCCCGAATAATGCTCCGGCTCGCCGCTATCGGGCGCGGCCTCGCCCGAAAGGAGCACCCTGCCCAAATCGTGGCCCCGTCGGGTTTCAATGACGGCGTCCACGTCCCCTCCCGCCTCGAAGCCGGGACCGAGGCCGATTACCGCGGGAGCCATGCCCCTGCGCAGGCAGTCATTGCGTTGCGCCAGCGTAGCGTCCACGAGGGCGTAGGGGGCAAGCGCCTCCAGGTAAGCGCATTCGGGATCGACGAGTATCGGTATGACGCCCTCGGCCAGCAGGGTCTGCGCCTCGGCAAGCGTTTCCGCCTTGCGGGCGCTTACGCCTTCCACCCTCGCCTCCCCCTCGTACACAGCCTCGCAGAGCGCTACGCCGCGCAGTATGGCCGTGGGCTTCTCTATCTCGAGGATGGCTACCCTGAAGCCGGCTGCACGCAAGCGCAAGGCGCAGGCGGTTGCGAGGCCGCCGCCTCCACGCAGTACCACGAGATCGCCGTTGCGCCCCGACAAGGGAGCCGCGTCGCGGCCAGCCATGGCGGCCATGATCTCGGCCACCACCGACACGGCTATTTCCTCGGGCGTCTCGGCCCCCAGGTCAAGCCCTATAGGAGCGCGCACCCGCTCCAGCCGCGCGGCGGGCACGCCCTCGGCCCGCGCCTTATCCAAGAGAACGCGCGCTTTGCGCCGCGATCCAAGGAAACCCAGATAGGCGCAGTCGCGCGCTACGAAGCTGCGGAGCGCTCGTTCGTCGCTGGCATGCGTGGCTATGACCACGCAGCTCTGCCTATCCACGGGCACGGCGACAAGGGCTTCGTCCATGCTTTCCCGCACGTAGAGCTCGGTAGCCATGGGAAAGCGCTCGGGCGTGACATAGCCGGGCCTATCGTCCACGATGACGATGCGAAAGCCCACGCTTGAGGCCAGTCGGGCTATGGCCAGCCCTACATGGCCGCCTCCGGCTATGACGAGGCGGGGCTTGGCGCCGAACACCTCCAGGTACACCTGCATGGAGCCGCCGCATTCCATATCGAGGCTATGTTCGCCGGGACCGCGGTCCAGCGCGTAATCCAGCATGATGGGGCGGTCAAAGTCAATGGCCTTCTTAGCCTCGTCAATGACCCGGGCCTCGACGATGCCGCCGCCCACCGTGCCGAAGCTTGAGCCGTCGGCCAGCACGATCATCTTGGCCTTGCCCCGGGGCGTGGAGCCGGAAGAAGCGACGATAGTGGCCAGGGCAAAGGGTATATTGGCCGCGCCAAGCTCGGCGGCCTTAGCGAATATATCCATGAAGCTTCCTTTCCATACTGGAGGCCACCATACTATCCGGCGGGGATTGAAGTGGCAAGCCGGCCATGGCCTTTCGCCCCTGCCCGAGCCCCGCGCTATATAACCAGGCCTTCCGCTTCTACCGCGCGGGCGCGCAGGGATAAGTCGGCGGGCTTGAAGGGCCTTCCGTCGGCAAGGGCCACTTCATCCATGCTAAGAAGCGCCGCGGCGGCTGCCCTGCCTAGGCCGTCGCCTTTCATGATGCCGCTGCCCGACGAGCCTCCAACCCAAAAGGCGTTCCCCACGCGCTCGAGCACCGGGTTCTTATCGGGCCAGTGGTAGTCATAATGCCCGGCCCAGGCCTGCTTTAGCTCAAGCCCCCGCGGATAGGCCGCGGCCAGGTCAGGGAAATACGCGGCAAGCGCGGGCTCGATATAATCCCTAAAGTATTCTTCCTCGGCGCGAGGACGCTCGGCTGCCGGCCCGTAGGGCAGATCTACGCAGCGCCCCAGCTCGTCGGCCCTGCCAGCCACGGCAAGGCCCCGCTCGGGCACCGGTTTTAGGTATATGCCCCCATAAGGCAGGATGAGCGCCGGGCTGCCGTACGCGGCCCGCCCGTAGAGCAAGGCCGGCCGCTCCACGCCGAAGCCGAAGAGCTGGCGCTTCTTGGGGTACACGGCGCTGGCTATGCCGAGCGGCCCCAAAAGGTCCTGGCTCCAGCAGCCGCCGGCGACGAGGAAACGTTCCGCCCCATAGCGCTCGCCGCGCGCGTCCTTGGCGCAGCGTACGCGCGAAGGCAATTCCTTCCCCCCGTTTTCCAGATCAAAGCCCGTAATATCGGCGCCGGTGACGATAAGCCCGCCTAGCTCCTCGAAGCGCTCGGCGTACCAGGCGGCAAGCGCCTGGGCGGATAAGGAACCGCAGAGCCTTCCCAATATGGCCCCGCCTGCCTCCGGATAGGGGCCTTTCGGCTCCCTTGCCATGGCCGTGGCCGACGCGAGAGCCTCGCCCTCCAGCAGTTCGGCCTCTAACGCCAGCGAAGCGAGCCGCGACGCCTCGGCGCGCGAGTGCGCCCACTCATCCCGGCTGAAGACCCAGAGATAGCCCAGGCTCTTAAGGGCGATGGCTCCCGCTATGCTCCGGTAATGGATTATGGAACTCTCCGCAAGGTCTCTGCTCGTCTTAGAAAGGAAAAGGTTCCGGTACAGGGCCGCGCTGCGCCCGGAATTGCCCGTGCATAGCCTTGCGTTCCTCTCTACGAGGGTAACGCCGAGCCCGGGCGAGAGCCGCTTAAGATGATAGGCGGAGGCAAGGCCTACAACGCCGCCGCCTATAACGAGTACGTCACTGGTCATGCCAGCGAGTATACGCTACAATCGAAAAGAGCGCTAAATAAATGGGGAGAGCGGAGCCATGCCCACATTCGACGATATATGGACTGACAAGATGTATACCGGCATCGCCCACATAGACGAGCACCACAAGAAGCTCGTGCGCCTCCTCCTTGCCGTGCACGCGGAACAGCAGGCGGGCGGTTCCCACGAGCGGCTGCGGGAAATACTCGCAGAGCTCGTGAGCTATACCAAGTACCATTTCGTGGCCGAAGAGCGGCTTATGCTGGAGATCAAGTACCCGGGCCTCGCGGAACAGCGCCAGGCCCACCAGGACTTTAGCGCGGAGCTCAATGACCGCTTCCTATCGCTGTCGATTAAAGACGAGCGCCTGCCCGGCGAGCTCTTCGAATTCCTGCGCGGCTGGTACGCCGACCACATACTCAGGCACGACCTGGATATTGGCGTCTTTATAAGGAACCAGGCCCTCCTCTCAAGCCATAGCTGAGGAAGCCGCGCCGCGGCCGCTTCGGTTCCGCATGTTTATACAGGGCCATTGCATATTTATGCATTTTCCGCTAGTTTCTCCGCGTGAAAACACAAGACTTAGCGCAAGCCGGCGCGGCCGCCGCCAAGGCCATGCTCAGCGCCGCCAGGGCTACCAAGGACGCCGCGCTCAGGCTCATGGCGCGCCGCCTGCGCGAGAACGCCCCAGCCATATACGCGGCCAACGAAGCCGACCTCGCCGCGGCTCTCGCGGCAAAGCTAGCAGCGCCGCTCCTTAAGCGGCTTGCCTACGACGCCAAGAAACTCGACGAATCCCTGGCCATGCTGGAAGCCCTGGCCGCCCTGCCCGACCCCGCGGGCCGCGTGCTCGAAGCCCGCCTTTTAGACGACGGCCTTACGCTCAGGCGCGTATCCTGCCCCATAGGCCTCGTTGCCCTCATCTTCGAAAGCAGGCCCGACGCCTTGGTGCAAATGGCCGGCCTGGCCGCCAAGAGCGGCAACGCCATAATCGTTAAGGGAGGCAGCGAGGCCGAGCGAACGAACCGCGCCCTTGCCGCCGTGCTTGCCAAGGCCGGAGCCGAGGCGGGACTGCCCGATGCCTGGCTGGGCCAAATCGATACCCGGGACGAGGTGGCCGAACTCTTAGGCCTCGATCGCTACGTGGACCTCGTCATACCCCGCGGCTCCAACGGCTTCGTCAGGCATATCAAGAGCGTAAGCCGCATACCGGTGCTGGGGCACGCGGACGGCGTATGCCATGTGTACGTGCACGAAGACGCCGATATACAGCTGGCCTGCCGGGTCGTCGTGGACAGCAAGAGCCAGTACCCGGCCGCCTGCAACGCCGCCGAGACCCTGCTCGTCGACGAGGCCATAGCCTCTCGCGCCCTGCCCCCTCTAGACGCCGCCCTGGAAAAAGCGGGCGTATCGCTTGAGCTCTGCCCGCGAAGCGCGGCCCTGCTCGGCGCTTCGCCTTTAAGGCGCCTTAAGGGCGACGAGGGCTGGGCCGTGGAATACCTGTCGCTTACCATGGCAGTCCGCGTCGTCGACTCGCTGGACGAGGCCATAGCCCACATAAACCGCTGGGGCAGCGGCCACACCGACGCCATACTCTGCGCCTCGCAGACGGTAGCCGAGCGCTTCATGACCGAGGTCGATTCGGCGTCGGTATATCACAACGCAAGCACGCGCTTCGCCGACGGCTATCGCTACGGCCTAGGCGCGGAGCTTGGCATATCCACGGGCAAGCTGCACGCGCGCGGCCCCATGGGCATGGAGGGCCTCATGACCTACAAGTGGAAGCTTGAAGGCCAGGGCCAGATCGTAGCCGACTATGCCGCGGGCCTGCGTAGTTTCAAGCACACAGAGCTGCCCCTGGACCCGGAGCATGGCCATGGCTGAACCCAAGGGCAGGGAATTTGAAGCGCGGGCGGCCCTGCGCGCCGCCAAGCGGGTCGTCATAAAGATAGGCACCAACACCATAACCAGGCAGAAGGATTCAGGCGGCCGCATATCGGATGGCCCGGCCGACGGGCGCGGCGGCATAGACAGCGAATACCTCCACCGCGTGGCCGCCGAGCTGGCCGACCTCATGCGCGCGGGCAAAGAGATACTCCTCGTTACCTCAGGCGCCGTGGGCATGGGGGCGCGCGAACTGGGCCTTGAGCGCAAGCCCAAGGACATGCGCGCCAAGCAGGCCTGCGCCGCCATAGGCCAACCCCTCCTCATGGACGAGTACCGCAAGGCCTTTAACGTGTACGGCCTTAGCGCGGCCCAGCTCCTCGTTACCCGCGACGCCTGGGACAAGCGCACGGCCTACTTGAACCTGCGCTCCACCGTGGAAGCCCTGCTTGAGCGCCGCGTGGTGCCGGTGTTCAACGAGAACGATTCGGTATCCACGGTGGAGATAGCCTTCGGCGACAACGACCAGCTGTCGGCCTATGTGGCCAGCAAGATAGACGCCGAACTGCTGGTAATCCTTTCGGACGTCGACGCCCTCTACGACGCCGACCCGCGCGGCAATCCCGCGGCCAAGAGCCTGCCCTACGTGCCCGAATTATCCGAGGATATCATGGCGCTGGCGGGCGGCAAGGGCAGCGAGTTCTCCACGGGCGGCATGAAAACCAAGCTTTTAGCCGTGGCAATAGCGCGAGACGCGGGCTGCCGCGTGGTCATAGCCCACGGCAGGGCTCCCCAGGCCATAAGCCGCATACTAGCTGGCGAAAGCCTGGGCACCCTCTTCGACGCCGCCTCGGGGCTTAAGAACCGCCAGCGCTGGATAAAGAACTCGCGGGCCATAGGCGCCATACGCGTCGACGAGGGAGCCCTGGCCGCCATGCGCGCCAACAACTCCCTTTTGCCGCGCGGCGTGGTGGCCGTTGAAGGGCGCTTCGAGCGCGGCGACGTGGTGCTGATCAACGGCGAAGCCAAGGCGATAAGCTCCTTGTCGTCCGTGGAGCTTGAAGAGGCGCGGGGCAAGCGCTCCGAACAGAACGGCGGCCGCGCCTCAGGCGGCGGCATCAAAGTGGTGGCGCGTCCCGACGACGTGGTGTTCTTAGACGAGTAGGCAGGCTGGCGGCCGCTTATCCGCTTAAAGCATCGCTATGCGGCGTATAAGCTGGTCCGAACCGTTCTCAGCCGGCTCATAGCTTGAGCAGAGGCGTACGCGACGGTACTGGTCCTCAAAATTACGGGGAAAGGGGGCGAAGAATGCCTCCTTGCTAAAGTAGCGCGCTTCCCAGAAGGCGTTATAGCCGGCTCCCACCACCAGCAGCCCGAAGGCGTTGAACCAATCGA
>JBFZES010000267.1:0-7085 GCA_041306725.1 Spirochaetaceae bacterium
AGGTTGCGTATATCGAGTATGGGGGCTGCTATGTCGCTCATGCGCGTGCCTCCGCCTTAGAGTCCTTTGCGCTTTTCTCCACGAAGGTATACATTTTCCTTTTGCGCGGTATGAGGCCGTCGGGCTTGAAGATTATGATGATGATCATGGCTATTCCGTAGATTAGCATGCGGTAATGGGCCAATGCACTGAAGTACTCGGGCAGGAGCTTGAGGATGAGCGCGCCGCCTATGGCGCCGGGGATGGAGCCGGTGCCGCCTATGACTATGGCCATAAGCACCATGATCGACTCCCAGAGCGTGAAGCTGTCGGGGTTTATGTAGGTGGTCTGGGCGGCGAGCACTACGCCCGCTATGCCGGCCCAGAAGGCTCCTAGGGCGAAGGTGGCCAGCTTATTGCGCACTAAGTCTATGCCCATAGCCTCGCATGCTATCTCGTCCTCGCGCATGGCCTCGAGGGCGCGGCCCACGCGGGAGTCCTCTATGCGCCGCACCACGAATATGGTGAAGATAACGAGGATGAGGACTATGTAGTAGATGTACGTGGCCGCCTGCCTGGGCGGCAAGCGCAGGTTAAACAGCCAAGGCCGGGGTATGAGGCTTATGCCGGTGGCGCCCCCGGTTACGGCGCTGGAATTCTGCAGCACCATGCGCACGATCTCGCCGAAGGCCAGGGTGATGATGGCCAGGTAATCGCCGCGCAGCCTGAGCACGGGCAGGCTAAGTAGTATGCCGAAAATGACCGCGATTATGCCGGCCAGGGGCAGGGCTATCCAGAATATCCAGCCCGTGTTTATGCCGGCGCTTACGAAGGCGGGGCCGGCGTATTTCCACAAGAGGCCGTAGGTATAGGCGCCGAAGGCGAAGAAGGCGGCATAGCCGAGGTTCAAGAGGCCGCCTAAGCCCACCACGATGTTGAGGCCGAGGGCCAGGATAACGTAGATAAGGGCGGTGATCATGATGTTGGTGTGGTACATGCCCAAGGCGTAGGGGTATACCGCCACGAGGGCGAGCAGGACGAGCAGGCTGGTCCTGCGCACCGGCTTCCTGCTCAGCGCGCCGCGTATGAAATTCTGTGCCAAGGCGAGCGGAGATCGCGCGGAAACCTTATCGCCGCGGCGTTCGTTCCAAACGAGGGCCCTGCGCCACAGAAAAGACAGGACGAAAGACGCTATGGCAATAACCGGCATAGCCGCCCAGCGGAAGCGTACCTGCGCCACGCCGCTGGCCACGTTCACCTTCATGACCATGAAGGGGAATAAGAGCACGCTAAACCACAGCATCGATACGAGCGACGCCGCCAATTCCTTTAATACGAGTTTACGTGTCATCGGTCTACACCTTCTGCTTCTGGTTCTTACCGAGTATGCCGTCCGGCTTAATGATAAGTATAAAGATGAGTATGATGAACGCGTAGGCGTCCTCATAGTCGCTCGATATATAGCCGGTACCCAGGCTTTCCGTCCATCCGAGTATAAAGCTGCCAAGCACGGCCCCTGGTATGCTTCCTATGCCGCCGAGCACGGCCGCCACGAAGGCCTTGATGCCGGCTATGAATCCTATGTAATAGTTGATCTGGCCCATGTACGAGCATATGAGCACGCCGCCCACCGCCGCCAGCGCCGAGCCGATCACGAAGGTAACCGATATGACTTGATTGATATTGACGCCCACGAGCTGGGCCATCTGCTTATCCTGGGCGGTGGCGCGCATGGACTTGCCCATGCGGGTAAATTTTATAAGCAGGGTAAGCGCCACCATGATCACCGAGGTGGTCATGAGGATAATGAGCTGGGTCGAATTTACGTACTCCCGTACCGGCAGGAGGAAGGGCAGGTCGGGCAGGTACGAAGGAAAAGAAAGGTACTTTTCCGTTTGGGCGAGCAGGACGAAGTTCTGCAGCACTATAGAAATGCCTATAGCGCTTATCAGCGCGGACAGCCGGGTCTTATTGCGCAGCGGCCTGTAGGCGAGGCGCTCTATGGTAAAGCCGAAGGCCGATGAGAAGACGATGGACGCTATGATGGAGAGCAGCAGGACGAGGGGAACGGGCAATCCCATGGTAAAGAAGAAGCCTCCCACGATGAGCGCCACGAAGCCGCCTATCATGTATACCTCGCCATGCGCGAAGTTTATGAGCTGCACGATACCGTATACCATCGTGTAGCCGAGCGCTATAAGCGCGTATATGCTGCCCTTCGCGGTGCCGCTGAGGAAGAGCTTAAGAAAATAGTCCATAGTGTGTTTCCTTGTTCCCCGTGCTTGACGGATTGTAGCACGACAATCCTAAGTACGGCGCTCCTATCTGAAATTCCGGCCTCAAAAAATAGGCCGCCCCGGTAATGATCAACCGGAACGGCCAAAGAACAGAATTCCGGATTATAGCGCTACTTGAGCTCTACGTACTTGCCGTCCTTAACCTGATACACGGAGAAGCCGAAGCCAATTACGTCGCCGATGGCGTCGAAGCTGATCTTCCCTATGGGGGTCTCTACGTATTCGGAGCGGAGGGCCTTGCTGATAGCGTCGTAATCGGTGCTGCCGGCCTTCTGTATGGCGTTGACTACGGCCAGGGTGGCGGCGTAGGCATTGAGGAAGAAGGCGCCGGGCTCGTCGCCGAACTTGGCTTTATGGTCAGCGTTAGCCTTTATGGCCAGGGGGTTGGTGCTGGTGTCGGTGGGGCCGGTGGCGTAGACGCCCTCGGCGTACTTGCCGGCCACTTCGATGAAGGTGTTGTCCTTAACGCCGTCGTCGGATACGAAGGGAAGGTTCATGCCCTTATCCTTCATCTGCTGGACGAGCTTGGAGGCTTCGGGGTGGTAGCCGCCCCACACGACGCCGTCGGCGCCGGAGTTGCCTATCTTGTTTACCACGGCCGAATAGTCGGGAGCGCCGGGGTTCACGCCTTCAAAGAGCACGACTTCGATGCCCATGGCTATGGCTGAGGACTGGACCAGCTCGGCGAAACCCTTGCCGTAATCGCCCTTGTCATGGAGCACGGCCAGCTTCTTGAGGCCAAGCTTATCTTTGATGAAGGTAGCGGCCAACTTAGCTTGGGCGTCGTCCGGCGCTATGGTGCGCAGGAAGTTCGGGTACTCGCCGCTCTGGGTGAGGGGAGGGTTGGTAGCCGAGGGGGATATGGTGATGACCTTGGAGTCTTTGTAGATGCCGAGAGCGGACTTGGTGGCGCCGGAGCAGATATGGCCGATGACGGCTATAACGTTATTGCTCACCAGCTTGGAAGCGGTGTTCGTCGCGAGCTCGGGCTTACACTGATCATCTTCGATGAACAGTTCGAGCATGCGGCCGTTTATACCGCCCTTGGCGTTAATGTCCTCGACAACGAGTTTGGCGGCATTTACCGAAGGCAGTCCGTAGGACGCAAGGTCGCCGGAATGCGCGCCAGCTACGCCGATTTTGATGGTTTCGCTAACCTTCTTCTGACAACCGCTCAGAACAAGCGTCATCGCGAGGGCAAGCACCGCTAGAACCACTAGGCTTCTCTTCATACGTTTCTCCTATCGCAGCAAGAGTCATGCTTATAGAGTCCAAAAACACTGCTTGGAGCTCCGTGTATAGCATGTACGAATTCTACGATTGTTTCTCTTTATAGTACTAGAATTGCTTAGTCAAGTCCTCATGGCCTAAAAAGGTAAAAAAACCGCACCTTAGGCCAGACAAAAGCGAAAAAAATGATTTTTTGCCGGTCTTTGCCTTATTCTACCTGAAATTACGATAAAAAAAGCTTTATTTTGTTAGGTAGAGCACAGGTACCAAGCGGCTTGCTTGCCCACGCGCAGCCGTTCCACCTTGGGGAAACAGGCCTGCATTTCCTCGAGGCCGCTCACGATGAAATTGAAGTAATCGCCGCCTTCCAGATACTCGATAGCGCTCGTCAGGGGCCGCTTGTCGGGGGTATAGTCGTGGAAGAGCACGAGGCCCCTTGAGAGCCTTTTCATCTCCAGGAAAAGCCTGCTCCTGTCGTCCCGCTTGAGCCCATGGGCTACGTAGGCCGCGCTGACGAGATCGAAGCTGCCCGCCTCGTGGGACAGGCCGCCCAAGGCGTTGGCCAGGTCGCATGACAGGCCTTTCTTACGGGCCTGGGCGAGCATGCCGGGGGCTATGTCCACCCCCGTCGCGTCCCAGCCCTCTTGGCGCAGGGCGCGGGTAAAGGCGCCGGTGCCGCAGCCTATGTCCAGGGCTTTCTTGCCCCGCGGGTCGGGCAGGCTAGAGCGGCCGATATCGAAGCAATGGGCGTAATTGCGGGTCTGCCCGGCGAAGAACCAGGAATATGGCAGGGCTATGCGGTCGAAGAGCCTGCCGTGCTTTTCGCTGTGCGTCATTTTTCCTCTCCTAAAGGCCCAAGCCCCTGTACATTCTTTTACCAGAGGTGTAAACCTATACTAACACGCTCCACGGCCGCTCGAATACCATCAGTGCAGGCAGCGACCCGGGCTCTAATAGGGAAGTGGAAGCATCGTGCAACAAGTCGTAGAACGCGTCCTAGGGGCGGAAGAAGAAGCGCGCGCGCGGATAGAGCGCGCCAAGAAACAGGCGGGAGCCATACGGAGCGCCGCGGACGAGAGCGTCGCCGCGTCGCTGGCCCAAGCCCGCGCGGATGCTGCGGCCGCCGCCAGGCTGCGCCTGGAAGAAGCCCGCGGAGCGGCCGCGGATCTCCTCGAAGCCGCGCGCGGCGAGGAAGAAGCCAAGGCGGCCTCAGCAGCGGCATCGGCGCGCGGGCGCACCGACGCCATAGTCGCGGCTATCGTAGCAATGATAACGGGGCGGCCAGACCTCGGCCCGTAAACGACATGGCCACCGCACTAGCGCGCTACGCCTTCCTGAGCGCCAAGCTCAAAACCAGGCTCAGCAAAGAATTGACTCCCGAGTTCATACATCGCTTGATAGGCTCGCGGTCCCTGCCCGAGGCTATCATGCTGCTGCGGGACACGGCCTACGCGCCTATAGAAAAAGCCTTCGCGGACACGGGCGACCTGCGCGCGGGCGAAGCCCTCATACAGGCGCGCGAGCTTGAGCTGTACACGGAACTTTTCCGCTTCCTTAAAGACCCCGAGCTGTCCTTCGTGCGCGCCTTGTCCCTGCGCTTCGAACTGGAGAAGGTAAAGCACGCGGTGCGCCTCTGGTTCGACGCCGTCGTGCGCAAGAGAAGCATAGACGGCAAGTCCGGCTACATCTACCGCCCGCTTATAGCGCATCGCTTCGACGTCGACGAGGTCATACGGGCGCCCGATATCGAAGCCCTGGTAAAGGCCTTCGGCCGCTCGCCGTATGCCGACTTTGCCAGGAGGGAGCTCCCCGCGGCCGTGAGCGGCCGTTCCCTGTTCGCCTTTGAGCTTTGCCTGGACCGCTACTACTACGACGAAGCCTTCGCGGCGGCGGCGCGCCTGCAAAGCCGCGACCGGGCCATAGCCGAGCGCATGCTGGGCGTGGACGTGGATATGCGGAACCTTTCCTGGCTTATGCGTTTCAAGGCGAATCCCGACGCCGCGCGGGGCGCCGCGCTGCGCGACATACTGCCGCGCGGCAAGGCCATAGACCCGCAGGCGCTCGCGTCGGCCGCGGAAGAAAAGCAAGGCTCAGGAGCCTACGGAAGCGCGGGCGCTTCAAGCGCGGCCGTAACGGTGGCCCTGGAACTGCTTGCCAAGCACTATGGGCAGTTTGCCGCCCTGCTTGGCAGGGGCGGGGATCCCGCCGCCAGGCTTGCCCTGATGGAAGGCGCGCTCAGGCAGATAGCCTTGGCGGAAGCCGAGCGCGGCCTCGCGGGCTTTCCCTTCTCCATAGGCGTGGTGCTCGCGTACTTCACCAAGCGGCGCGAAGAGCTGCGCGCCGTCATGACCATACTCTACGCAAAATATTATTCACTGCCCGAAGAACGAATACGGAGCGCGCTATGATGTTCACCTCTCCCATGAAACTGCTCGCGGCGCTGGCCCTCGGCAGCGACGCCGATGCCATAGCCAAGGAGCTGCTGCGTTTAGGCGCCCTTGAGCTCGTGTCGCTCAAGGAGCTTTCAGGCGACTGGAAGGCGGGCCTTTCCTCCGCCGAGCCAGCGGCGAACGCGGCGCGCATAGCCGAGCTGCGCGCGCGCGCGGAGCTCTTCATGGATATGGCCCAGCCGCCCATAAGCCGCCCCGAGCTAGACGCCGCGGCCCCCGGGGCGCAGTCGCAGCCGGAGCTGGACGCCGCCGGCAAGCTCTTAGATACCTTGGCCGCCGAGGTAAACGGGCTGCGGGAGCGGCAAAAGGGCCTCCAGGACGAGATACTCAAGCTTGAGGAGATACGGCGGCAAATCGAGGCTTTCGATGACCTAAAAGCCGGCGCGGCCGCTTCCTCCACCTATTCCTTCCTAAGCATACGGGCGGGGCTCTTAGCCCAGGACAAGCTCGAGCGCCTGGCCAAGGAACTCGAGGGCATGCCTTCGGTACTGCTGCCCTCCGACAACTCAGGCGGCGGCGCATCGGGGGTGGTCCTCGTGGCCATGAAGCGGGACGCCGCGAGGATAGAGCCCATACTCGAGCGCTTAGGCTGGGAAGACGCCAGGCTGCCCGATACCGGCGGCGGGAAACAGGAAGCCGTGCGCGAGCTGGGCGCCAAGGTAGACGCGCTCAGGGCCAGGCAGGCGGACTGCGGCCGAGAGCTGCAGGATTTCTTCGGCCTCAAGGCCGCGAAGCTGGGCGCGCTGTGGGCCGAGCTTAGGGTGGCCGAGCTGGTGGCCAGGCTGCGCGCGTCCTTTTCGCATACCGAGCGCACCGTGCTCTTTTCCGGCTGGATACCCGCGGCCAAGGCCGCCGAGGTGGAAAAGGGCATACGCGGGGCGGCGAAGGGCCCCTGCAGCATAGAGTGGATACAGCCGCGGCAGGGCGAGGCAGCGGCGCTTCCCGTGCCCGTGGAGATGCGCAACCCCGAGGCGCTCAAGCCCTTCGAGGGCCTCGTGAGGAACTACGCCGTGCCTGAGTACGGCAGCGTCGACCCCACGCCCTTCGTGGCCGTGGCCTACCT
This sequence comes from Spirochaetaceae bacterium, assembly GCA_041306725.1. GTDB lineage: Bacteria > Spirochaetota > Spirochaetia > Treponematales > UBA12059 > UBA5200. The sequence continues at coordinate 7,020 of JBFZES010000267.1, forward strand.
GGCCATGTTCGGCCTTATGTTCGGCGACGCGGGCCATGGCCTCGTCGTGGCCCTGCTGGGCATGCT
>JBFZES010000268.1:0-11721 GCA_041306725.1 Spirochaetaceae bacterium
GCGGCCGTAGCGCCCCATACCCGCCTGGCCTCATAGCGGCCATCGCCGTCGAGATCCAAGCTTTCGCTTTTCGGAAAGCCTTCGCCATAGATGATCTCGCCCATGGCGCCGCTGCCTGCCCTCCACCAGCCGCTCAATGCAAAGCCCTTATCCAGGCTCGTAACGCTTACGGCGTCGCCCTTCCGCTCTTCCACCGCATAGGCGGCGTCCGCGAGGCCGCGTTCCCGAGGAAAATCCACCCCCGCCGCGCGGGCCAGGTAAGGGGCGGCCGCGCCCTGCCCTGAAGGCTCCTGCCCCAGGGCGCGCAGCTCGACGGGCGCATAGCGATAGAGCGCGGGGGCAAAATTGTACCTGCGCTGCATGCCGACCGTTTGGACGACGGCGCTCGCGACGAAGGGCCAGGTTCCGTAGCTCAGTTCTATCCGCCCGGATGGGCTCCATAGCTCGGCCTTATGCGGTACGCCGTCCTTAAACGCCACAACCCGCTCAGGCTGTCCGTCCTGGTTCGCGTCATAGGCCCACAGCGCGAGCCGGCCGCCCTCAAAAAGCGAGCTTCCTTCGGCTATGCCGTCCCCGTCCTCGTCGTCTACGATCCTGCCATTGAAGGAAGAGAACGAGGTAAGGAAGAGACGGCGGCCGTCGTCGTCCTGAAGGAGGGCGTAATAGCGTTGCAAAAGCCTGCTCTCTATCGGCGAAGCGGAAAGCGAGAGTTCCTCGCTCGCCGCGCCGTGGCTTATAAGGCCCGCTTCAAAGGCCAAAACCGTGGCAAGGGGATGTCGGTGCCCAGCGGCGCGGTACTCCCGTAGCAAGTACTTTGCCTCGTTCGGCTCGGAGCTTAACGGCGCTAAGGCCACCAGCAGGAGGGGCTCGAGTTCCTTGAGCTCAGGCAGGAGCTGGAAGGCCCTGGCAACCAGGGCGGCATCCTCGGGAGAGCTTGCCTTAAGGCCGTCGCCGAGGAGCCATTGGACTAAGGGCCTGGCGTCGAAGGGAAAGCGGCGCAGCGATTCGGCCACCGCCGCGCGCGCGCCGGCGCTGTCGCCTAAGGAGCGCTTGGCTAAGAATTCCAGGTATAAAAGCTCGGCGTCGCGCGGCTTGCCGGCAAGGAAACGAAGCGCGGCGCCGGGGCGCTTCATGCGCACGAGCAGGCCCGCGTATAAAAGCTCGGCTTCCTGTACGCTATAGAGCCGGAAATTGGCGCCGGCCAGGGCGGCGGCTACATATCGTTCGGCCTCGGCGCGCTTTTCCCCGTAGGAAAGCGCAAGGGCCGCGCGCAGGTAGTTGGCGTCCGAATCTATGGAAGAGAGCGAGAGCGCGTCGTCCGCGAAGGCCACGGCGCGTTCGGCGTAGCCTAGGGCCAGCGCGTTCCTTGCCTCGGCGACGAGGGCGCTTACCAAGGCGGCCTGATTGGGCGACGAGGCGCCCGCGGGCGCGGCGTACGCCGGCGAAGGTAAGGCGCTCAGGGCCGCGGCTAATGCCGCGGCTATGAGGGAGCGTCTATGCCGTAACCATGCCCTTAGGACCGAAGCCAAACATAGTGCGGATATCGTCATCGAGGAGGGTCTCCTTTAGCATCAGCTCCTCGGCGAGCCGTACGAGCTGATCCCTATGCTCGGTCAGGATATCGAACGCGGCATTCCTGGCCTCATCTAATATATCGGCAACGGCGCGGTCTATCCTTTGCGCAGTATTCTCGGAATAGTCCTTATGGCGGGCGATTTCCTTGCCCAGGAATATAGGCTCGTCCTCCTGTCCATAGGCTATGGGGCCGATATCGGCCGCCATGCCCCACTCGCAGGTCATTTTCCTCGCCATTTCGGTGGCCTGTTTAAGGTCCTGGGCCGTGCCGGTCGTGGTTTCGCCGTATATGAGCTGCTCGGCCACGTAGCCGCCGTACGATATGACGATACGGTCGCGTATCCACGCGCGCACGCGCGAATAGCTGTCCTGCTCGGGCAGCGAGAGCGCCAGGCCTAATGCCCTGCCGCGCGGCACTATGGTCACCTTGTGCAGGGGATCGGCCTTGGGCAAGTAGTAGTGCAGGAGGGCGTGGCCGGCCTCATGGTAGGCGGTGGCCGTCTTCTCCTCCTCCGATATAACGAGGGACGAACGGGCTATGCCCATCAGTATCTTGTCGCGGGCGTCCTCGAAATCGCTCATTTCCACCGTGCTGCGGTTTTTGCGTATGGCGAAGAGCGTAGCCTCGTTGACGAGGCTGGCAAGGTCGGCGCCGCTCATGCCCGGCGTCGAGCGGGCTATGCGCGTAGCGTCCAGGCCTTCCTGCACGGGAACCTTTACCATATGTATCTTGAGTATAGCTTCCCGCTCTTTGATATCGGGCATGGCCACGACCACCTGGCGGTCGAAGCGGCCGGGCCTGAGTATGGCGGGATCCAGCACGTCCGGCCTGTTCGTGGCCGCCAGGATGATGACGCCATCCTTGGTATCGAAGCCGTCCATCTCGACGAGCATCTGATTCAGGGTCTGCTCGCGCTCGTCGTGGCCGCCGCCGTAGCCGGCGCCGCGTGTCCTGCCCACCGCGTCGAGCTCGTCAATGAAGATGATGCAGGGAGCGCTCTTGCGGCCTTGCTCGAACAGGTCGCGCACGCGGCTCGCGCCTACGCCTACGAACATTTCCACGAAGTCCGATCCGGACATATGGAAGAAGGGCACGCCCGCCTCGCCGGCAACGGCCTTGGCAAGGAGGGTCTTGCCGGTGCCCGGCATGCCCACGAGCAGCACGCCCTTGGGTATGCGCGCGCCCATCTTTATGAATTTTTGGGGGTTTTTAAGGTAATCCACCACCTCGGACAGCTCGTACTTGGCTTCCACCTGGCCAGCCACGTCCGCGAACGAGAGGTTTTTCGCGCTATCGGTGAAGCGCTTGGCCTTGCTCTTGCCGAAGCTGAAGGCCTTGTTATTGCCCTGCATCTGCCTCAGCACCATCCAGAGTATGAAGAAGCCGAAGAACCAGGGCAGAAGCTCAAGCAGCACGCGCATGGGGCTCGCGCTGCTCGTTACGCCCTCTACGCGCACGCCGCGCTCGCGCAGCTTGTCCAACAGGCCAAGGTCGGCATAGGGAATGAGCGTGCTGAATTCCTGCACGTCGCCGCCCTTGCCCTTGAGCGTGCCCTGGATGCGGGTCTGGTCGATGATGCGCAGCGCTTCCACGTTGCCCTCTTCCAAATGCGCAATAAACGCGGAATAGGGTATGGACGGCTTTGCGTTCTGGCTTCCATCGAAGAGGAAGAGGGCAAGCGAGGCGGCGATGAGTCCCATAAATATCATGAACGATATGCGGGAGCCCCGAGGAGGGCCTGATTCCGGTTTCTTGGGAGGCTTAGCGTTGTCTTTATCGTCGAGTTGCATAATCTTCGGCTATTCCTTTCATAGCTATGCCCAGATACCCGGGCGGCGCTCGCGTGATCAAGTCTGCATTGTAGCGATACACGTCTTTATAGCCCAGCGCTGAAGCAAGCAGGGCTACTATGCCCGAGCTATCCTCAAGCACGGGCGCAAGGTCTCTGTCGTCAAGCGTTAGCCCTAGTTCGGCTAAGAGCTTGTCCAGCGCCTTCCAGCCCACGGCGTTGCGTATACGGTCGCCCGGCTTCCTGGCGCGCACAAGGAGCGGCCAGCTGAACGCGTCAAGGCGCAAACCCTTGCCTTCGTCGTTATAGTATACTGTACAGAAGGCGCTTTTGCCTATTCGAAACGTCCCCGGCGCGTCCATGGCCGCGCAATATCCCGACGGACCCGCCCTATCGATACCCTGGGAAGCGGGCTTCGCGCTCACCGCTCCACCCACAAGCGTAAAGATTAGCCCCTGCCAGCTGGCCAGGGCCGCGACCGCGGCCTGATCGGCCGCCCGTTCCAGCTTAGCGTCTATATCCTTTATCAGGCGCCAGGGCACGCGCTGGCCGGGAACGGCGGCATCGGGCAGGGCTCTCAGGGCTGCGTCCGCCAGGGCGAAGAGAGCCCGGTGGCGCACGGCGCGCGGAGCCGCCTTGTAACGCTCTAACGCTACGCCCCGCGAAGGATCGCGCGAGGGAAAGAGTTCGGCCGCATAGCCTTCGAGCGCGCGCTCATCGTCCTGCAGCTTCTGCGAAAGAGCGTTCAAGCCCGTGCCATAGCCGGGGAACAGCTCGGCGATAACGGGCATAAGATCGTGCCGCAGCCTGTTGCGCAGGTAGTCGCTCGCGGCATTGGTAGAATCGTGGTTCAAAGGGAGGCCGCGCTCGTTAAGGTAGGATACGAGCTGAGCGCGGCGCAGGCGGAGGAAAGGCCGTCCGATATCGCGGGACAGGGCCTGCATGCCCCGCAGGCCGGAGCCGCCCGAGCCGGAGAAAAAGCGCATGACCTGCGTTTCCCACTGATCGTCCGCGTGGTGGCCCGTAAGGATAAAGCGCAGGCCCTGGGCGTCCTTTACCTCGCGCAGCGCTTCGTAGCGGAAGCGGCGGGCGGCCGCTTCCACGCCGCCTGCCTCGGCGGCCTGCGCTTCGAGGCTGCCCCGCTCCGCCCGGCGTATATGGAGGGTAACGCCGAGCCGCCGGGCAAGGCCGCGCACGAAGGCTTCCTCGGCCGCCAACTCGCCGGCGGGACGTATGCCATGGTCTATCCAGCAGGCGTGGAGCGGCTTAGCCCCAGAGCCAAACTCGGCCGCCGAGCTTTGCTCGGCGAGCGCGCTGAGCAGGGCCGTGGAATCGGGGCCGCCTGAAAAGGCGACGAGAACGAAGGAGGCGTCGCAGGCATGAAGCCTTAAGAAGTTCTCTAGCGCCGCGGCGACGGCTCGGTTGTTCAACGGGTACTATCCTTTGCAAGCGCGCCACATATGCGTATGGCCGCCCGATCGGGCGGCCATAACGCGCCGATCCAGAGCCGCGAGGCTGCAAAAACCGGCGAGGGGCGACAATAAAGGCTTATTTGCCAGGGGCTGGGGCGCCGGTCGCGGGAGCGCCGGGAGCGCCGGGAGCGCCTGCAGCGGGAACCGCTTCCGCCGCGGGAGCCGCTTCCTCGACCTCTGCTTCGCCCTTGGCGTACTTAACCAGCACAACGACCTGATCCTCGGCCGCGAGTATCTTCACTTCCTTGGCATGCGCGATATCGCGCACGTGGATGGAGTGGTTGGCCTTCAGTTCGGTCACGTCGATGATGAACTTCTCAGGCATGTCTTTCGGCAGGCATTCGACTTCGATTTCGTGCACCGGGTGCTCGAGTATGCCGCCTTCGCGCACGCCCACCGGTATGCCGGAGAGGTGTACCGATACCTTGGCGCGCATTATAACGCCGCTCTGCACCTCGAAGAAGTCCACGTGCTTGATCGTGCCCTTAAGCCAATCAAGCTGGCGATCCTTGATCATGCATTCATAGGAATCTTTGCCCACGACGAGCTTAACGATGGTACTTTCGGAAACGCCCTTCGTGGCCTTGCCGAATTCGATGGCGTCGAGCACAAGAGGCACGCATCGGCCTTGGCGGTTATAAATAACCGCGGGAATTTTGCCCTGCCTGCGAAGGCTGTTAACGGCGCCTTTGTTGCTTACTTCGCGGGCGCCGGCGTTTAAAACATGCTGGCTCATGGATATGTTCTCCTCGCTCTTGGCGTATAGTCTGCGCTGGGACGGCAGGATTCGAACCTGCGATTGGCGGCACCAAAAACCGCTGACTTACCGCTTGTCGACGTCCCAATATCCGGACCCAAAATGGCACGGGGTGGCATAGTTATATACTGAAACGCGCAAGCGTGTCACGGGGTTAAGCGTCCATTTCAGAGAAAAGGAGGCGCGCGAAGCCCTAAAAACCCCTTGGCCCGCTATTGAGGTATATCTTCGTCGGAATCGTCGCCGCGGTCATAAGCCGCTACGATGGAATCTTGGAGCCGCGACCTGAAATCGGGGCTGATAGGATGGGCTATATCTTTATACTCCCCTGTCTTGGTCTTTCTGCTGGGCATGGCTATGAATACGCCCGTCTTTCCTTCAATGATCTTTACGTTATGTATTACGAAACAGTCGTCGAAGGTGACGGTCACATAGGCCTTAAGCTTACCTTCGCTAGATACCCTACGGATGCGGATGTCGGTAATTTCCATGCGGCGCCTCTCCTTGCCGATCGATGTACAATCCCAGATTATTCTAAACCGAGTATGGTAGGCGCGCAAGCGGAAAGGATAGATAACTCTCGATACCCTCTGAAGACAAGGCTGAATGGGCGTCGCGCGCCGATTTTTCATCGGCGAACACGCCGAAGAGGCAGCTGCCCGAACCGCTCAGCGATGAAAAATCTGCGCCCAGCCCAGACAAGCGGCGCCTTGCCGCCTCAAGGCCGGGGTACGGGCCTAGGAGCGCTTCATAGAAGTCGTTAGAAAAGCGCCATTCAGCGGGATGACGGCTGGCAAAGGCCGCGATATCGTCCTGCAGGCGGCGCTCGAGGCCCGCGCCCGCGCGCTTTGACGCCGAGGCACGCGACTCGTCCACAAGGCGATAAGCCTCTTTCGTCGCAATGGGAAAGGCAGGCCTAGCCAGCACGAGCGCGTAATCGAGCCGGGGCTCCAAGGCCTCTACGAATTCTCCCCTGCCGCGCACCGCGGCGCAGGCCGTTCCTAGGAAGAAAGGCATATCCGAGCCTATGGCCAAGGCCATGGCGTGCAGCCGCGAGGCATCGCAGGCGCCCGGCAGCAGCTCATGCAGGGCCTTTAGCACGGCGACGCCGTCGCTGGAGCCGCCGCCTAAGCCCGCGCCGGCGGGTATGCGCTTGACGGCGCGAATCTCTACGCCGGGCACGGGCAGGCGGTCCTGCCTGAGCGCCTCTAGGTACAGGGCGGCGGCCTTATACATCGTGTTTTGCTCCGCGCCGCAATCGCACGCGCAGGAGAGCCGTATGCCCGGTTCGTCCACCAGGGACAATTCTATGCTGTCGCAGAGCTTTATGGCCTGAAAGATACTCGCTATGGCATGGTAGCCATCGTCCCCGCGGGGGCCAATGGCGAGGGAAAGATTGATTTTAGCCGGCGCTTCTATGCTCAGGCTGCGCTTCATAGGCGCAGTATAGCAGATGGCCGGGCCTTTCCATACGAAATACGGAATTTAGCGAGCGAATATGGTTGACAGACACTCGATCTGTCTTTTAGATTTCACCTACGAAAGCCACTATGGCAAGCGAGTCCGCGCAGGCGCAGGCCGGGCGGCAAAAAATACAGGGAGGACCTGACATGGACCCGATACGGGAAACGGCTATGCCGAACGAATCGTTCGATCTGGCGCTCATCGGCGTCGGCGAATACGTCCAGGCTCCCGAGGCTCCCTTCGTTCGTTTCGATGATTACGAGGACGATTACGAAGACGACTTCGAGGAGGAAGACGACTTCGACGATTTCTCGGACGAAGATGACGACTTCGGCGACGAGGATGACGATTTTGAGGAAGAGGACGACTTCGAGGACGAGGAAGAGTTCGAAGAAGCCGACGATTACGAGTACGAAGACGACATAGACTACAACGACTTCGACGAGTGAGCCAGCCTCGCTAAAAGCAACAGCCGCGGGCTTAAGGCCCAGCGGCTGTTGCTTTTTTAGGCTTCCGGCCTGTTTTCCAGCGGCGTATGCGCCGCTATGGGGCTCAAATCAGCCTCGAACCAGAGCTTTTCGAGCTCATAGAACGCACGGGCGCCCAAGCTCATGATGTGGACGACGAAATCCCCGAAATCGACCAGGCACCATTCCTCATCCTCCGCGAGGCGGGGACGCCTTATGGGGACTATGCCTTCCGCGGCCAAGTGGTCTTCCAGGTGGCGCAGGAGGCCACGCATATGCGTGGAACTCGTGGCGCTGGTGAGCACGAAAAAATCCGTCCACAAGGACAGCTTCCGCAGGTCCATTACCACCGTATCTCCGCCATTATAATCGGCAAGGAGCTGCCCGCAGGCGAGCGCCGTTTCACGCATGTCAATTGACACAGTACCTCCCGTCAAAATCTCTTCCAAGGATAATAACAAAATCCGCGGGAGCAGAACTGTTCAGTTCGGGGTCGCCGCTTACAATGTTTTCACAGCGTATAACATTAGCCACCATGGATGCCGCCGCCTCGTAGTTGAAGCGGTACTGTATCTGGGTCTTGGCAATATCCTGACTCGCGGCGTTGCCTATGGATACGATCTCGTAGCCAAAGCTTTCATAGATATCCGCCGTTTTCTGCGCGAGGCCGCTGGAAGCGGTACCATTGAGTATCTCAAGGGTAAAGACCTTGTCCTCGACGGCGGTCGCTTCGGCGTTTAAGAGGGCGTTGAGGGTCTGCTTGACGATATCCTTGACCAGTTGCCCGTCCCAGGCCGGGAAAAGCAGCTGTTTGCCCTCTACGTTTCTATAGGTGCCGGTAAGGCGCTGTATGACCGCCCTATCCATATCCATGCGCGCGAATTCGACGAGCAGGCGCTGGAAGGACAGGGGCTTCAAGTTAGTGCGTACGCGACTGGACAGCTGCGCGATCACGTCCTTCTGGAACAGATAATCTGACCGCTCGCCTATGCGGCGCAATAGGGCTTGAAACAGCAGCTGACGCCTGGCCACGCCCTCGCTCTCGGGACGATCGCTATCCTGGTATCGGGCATAGAGGGCCATCTTGCCGCCGTCAAGCTGTACGGAACCCGCGGGCAACGAGAAGCCGCGCTCATCGATAGTGCCGCTTACCCTATTGGGCATAAAGACCGAAACGCCGTCGAGCATGTCCACCAGGTCGCTATAGCCCTGCATGGTAAACACGAGATAGTAATCCAGATTCGTGGCGCACAGCGAGGCGAGCTCCTCGACGTAGGGTACCGGATCCGACTGTTTGTATAGAAGGTCTATGCGGTCAAAGCGGTTGAGCGAGCGCAATATAAGCCCAGTCTCGGCCGGTATGTCCAGCAGGGCTCCTCGGGCGTTGCCCGGGTAATACATGAGCAACTGGGTGGACAGGGGCTTGCCGTTGTGCTCGAGTATCAGGGCTATATTGATAGGCCTATCCTCATCCACCGCCTTTTGTATGGGCTCGACGCGGAGCAGCGCGGCCATGGCCACGCCGAAGGCCACCATGGCTACGATGATGATGAGAAGGAAAATCACGCTCTTATCGATGGAACTCTTAGGCATGGTTCGGCATTCTTTCCAGGATTGGCATTGTACAGGATGGCCCTATCAATCGCAAGCGGCCAAGCAGTAAAGCCTCTCCTTCTCGATTATGCGGGCGGCCGCTTCGGGCACGAGCCTACGCCAGGCGCCGCCGCTTTGTATGCGCTCGCGCACTAAGGAAGAAGAAATCGGTATGAGGCTGTTGGCCGCGAGCAGATGGGGAAAGGGCAAGGCGCTTTGGGCCTCGACGCTCCCATCCTCGGCGCGCCCCGCCGTGCCGCGCCGGGCTACCACGAGCTCGGCCAGAGCCAGGATGGCCTGGGGCTCCCGCCACGAGCCAAAGCCCCGGGCAAGATCGGCTCCTATGGCGAGACCCGGCTTGCCTTGCGGCGCGTAGCGCGCTATCGCGTAGCGTATGGTATCCACCGTATAGGAAGGCCCCTCTCGCCTAAGCTCGCAATCGTCCACGATAAAGAGCGGGTCGCCCTCCACGGAAGCGCGCAGCATAGCCAGGCGCGCAGCGGCGCCGGGATCCTCAACCAGCGCCTTGTGCGGAGGCGCCAAGGCCGGCACGAGCAGTACGCGGTCATAACCGTACTCGCAGGCGAGCTCTTCGGCCAGGATAAGGTGCCCCACGTGGACGGGGTTATACGAGCCGCCGAGTATGAGCAGCCTCAAGCGCCGCTCCACCCGTCGGGCGGAGACGGAGCCTCCGCCTCAAGCACGAAGCGAAGGAAGGCCTGGGACAGGCCATCGAGCCCCTCGCTTGAGAAACAGGATATGCCGTACACGGTCTCGCCCGGCAGCAGGGCCTTAAGCTCATCGAGCCTGCCCTCGGTTTCCGGCAAGTCCAGCTTAGTGCCTATGACGACGCGCTTTTTGGCCGCGAGCTCCGGCGAGAATTCGTTCAGCTCATTCAGGAGGGTGGCGAAGGCCTCTTTATAGCTGTCGTCAGACAGGTCAATAAGGAAGGCGAGCGCGGCCGTTCTGGCTATGTGCTTAAGGAAGCGTATGCCCAAGCCTAGGCCGTCCGACGCGCCTTCTATGATGCCCGGTATGTCCGCAAGGATGATATCCCGATCGGCCACGGTGAGCACGCCCAGGTTTGGTATCTTCGTGGTAAAGGGATAAGGCGCTATCTTAGGGCGCGCGTTGGTAAAGCGGTCGAGGAGGCTGGACTTTCCCGCGTTGGGGAAGCCCACGAAGCCTATGTCCGCCATCATCTGCAGCTCAATCGTCAGCTCTACGGTCTGGCCGGGCTTGCCCGGGAGGGCTGTGCGGGGGGCCTGGTTGACGCTCGATTTGAAGTGCACATTGCCCCAGCCGCCGTTGCCGCCCTTGAGGAAGAGCCAGCGGCCCTCCGCGTCCTTGTCGAAATCCTTGATGATATCGCCGGTAACGGCGTCTTTAATGAGGGTGCCCGGCGGCACCGGTATGATGACGTCGTCGCCGTCGGAGCCGTGCTTATTGCGCCCCGAGCCGTCCTCGCCGCTCTTTGCCTTGAAGCTGTGCGCGTAGCGCAAATGGGCCAGGGTACGGAGATTCCTGCGCAGCTCGAAGATGACGTCGCCGCCGCGGCCGCCGTCACCGCCGGAAGGGCCGCCCCGCGGCACGTATTTTTCCCTGCGGAAGGCTATGCAGCCGTTGCCGCCCTTGCCCGAGGACACGACTATGCTAGTCTCGTCGGCGAATTTGATCATAGAGCTTCAGAGGCCTCCTTGGCCTCATAGAGCCGCGCCGCGCCGGCTTTGAAAACGCAAAGACCGCCTTCCGGCTAGCCGGCGGGCGGTCTTCAAGCATTCGGCATACTCTGGCGCGCGCCAACTTAGGCCTGTAGGGGCTCCACGTTGGCGAACTTGCGTCCGCGGTATTCCTTGAATGCCACCCTGCCGTCCACGAGGGCGTAAAGCGTATCGTCCTTGCCGCGCCCCACGTTTACGCCGGGGTGGATCTTAGTGCCGCGCTGGCGCACGATTATGCCGCCCGCGTTGATTTCCTGGCTGCCGTATACCTTAACGCCCAGATGCTGGGGGTTGGAATCACGTCCGTTTACGCCTTTATGAGCCATTATTGCCTCCGTTCGCTATCTAAGATTACGCGTACCTTCGCGGGGAACTCGCGTTCTATGGACGATAGGCCGGTAAGGAGGAAGTCCCCTACCCCGCGAAGCCGCTCGGCGGCTTCCGGCGCGCATCGCCGCACCCGAAAGGTCATATACCCGGGCGCGGGGGCCTCTCCGGCCATATCCACGCCTTCGTACTGCGCCAAGGTTTCGTATGCCGTTCTCAACAGCACCGTAGCCGCAGCGCAGGCTATATTGGAGCCAGAGGGCATAGTGCCCGCATGGCCCTCCGCGGAAGCCGAGCGCAACAGCCCCTCAGCCCCCACCGATATCCTTACGACGAGTTCGCCGGGCTCAGGCCCCAACGATATCCTCTACCTTGATCAGGGTGTAGCGCTGGCGGTGGCCCTGCTTGCGGCGATAGTCCTTCTTGGACTTGTACTTGAACACGATGATCTTGTCGCCCTTTACGTGATCCTGGATGACGGCTTTGACCGCCGCGCCCTTCACGTAGGGGGAGCCCACCGTCTCGGTGTCGCCGGAGAGGAGCAGCACATGCTCT
>JBFZES010000269.1:0-9596 GCA_041306725.1 Spirochaetaceae bacterium
GCGATAGGCATACATGAGCGCCTTGGCTACGGCGTCTTTGGCGGTCTTATGGTTGGTCGACCGGCGACCCCAGTAGCCCTTGGCGAGCTTAAGGATTTTTTTACGGTGATCCTTGCGCTTAGTACCGGCAACTGCTCTAGGCATAACGATGCTCCTTGGTTATATGGAAAGGGGGCCTGCCGCCCACGGGCGGCCAAAACCCATCCTTAATGTGCGCTATAATGCGCAAACAACGGCAGCCGACCCGCGACAGGGCGCCTACCGCTGCTAAAAAGCTCTGGCTAGGGATAAACCGCAAGGCCAATCGGGGCTATGGCCTTGCCGCGCATCAACCGTAGGGCAGCAGCTTCTTCTTGATCTGGTATACGGGACCGGCGGAAATATAGCCGGCCTTGCGCAGGTGGCGCTTGCGCTTGGAACTCTTCTTCGTGAGTATATGCCGAAGGTTCATCTTCTTATACTTCACCTTGCCGTTAGCGGTGAGCGAAAACCGCTTCGAGGCGGCTCGCTTAGTCTTCATCTTGGGCATGACTATCCATCCTTCAGGTATTCGAATCGATCTCCGCCGACGCAACCGGCTTCATGGCAGGTTCGGGCTTCTTAACAGGACTGCTCTTAGGGCTCAATATCATGGACATAAAGCGGCCTTCCATCGTGGGAGGACGCTCCAGGTTATATAAGCCGTCAATGCGGCCAAGCACGCTGCGTAGCACGTCTTCGCCGATTTCCGTATGGGCAAGCTCGCGGCCTCGGAAGCGGATGGTCACCTTGACCTTGTTCCCCTCGTTGAGGAATTCGCGTACATGCTTGGACTTGAAGTCAAGATCGTGGTCGTCGATCTTAGGCTGCATCCGGATTTCCTTAATCTTCACGATCTTCTGGTTCTTCCGGTTATCCTTAAGCTTTTTTTCCTGCTCAAACTTAAATTTGCCATAATCGAGGATCTTGCACACCGGCGGAACGGACTGGGGAGCAATCTCGACGAGGTCCAGTCCCAGCTCGCGGGCCATGCGCAGGGCCTCTACGGCCAGCACTACGCCCATCTGCTCGCCCTTATCGTCGATCAAGCGTACTTCACGGACCCTGATTTGTTCGTTGGTCCGTAGATTCTTGTTGTCCGCCAATGTACCTCCTTCGGTTTTCCCTACACGTATCGAATGTGTGCAGTATAGTAGCACAAAGCGCTAGAGCGCGTCAAAGGGTAGCAAAGGGCCGCGTCACTTGCGTAGGCTTATAGAGCCATGCTATTTTTAAGGCTATGTACGCACTACTGCTCTTGTTGCTGCCGCTATCCGTGCCGGCCTGCGCCGCCTGGTTCCCCAGGGGAGATTCGAGGCCCTTTCGCCTCGCCGTACGTGGCGCCGTCATGGCCCTGCCGTCCGCCCTCGTATGGCTCCTCTTTAGCGGCCTCTACCGGCCTTCATGGGGCTCGGCGCTGCTCATAGCGACCATATTCGCCCGATACCTCTTCATACCCGCCGGCCTCTTCGCGGGCTCCTTCGTGCTCTCATCGGGACTGCGGAACGTGGAACGGGGCATAGGGTTCAAAGACCTGCTGTACTACTCGCTGGGCTTCTTCGCCGTGTTCAACATTATCTTCGCCGTAAGCCTGTGGGGGGACCGCTATTACGCGTACACCCTGATCCTGCCAATAATGATGGCCGCCACCGCCCTGGCCCTGCCGCCCCTCATGGAAAACGCCGTCCGCTACGGCATGCCCGACGGTATACGCTGGATACTCGCGGCCATCGCCGGGCTCCTCTTGGCCGCCACGGCCTTGAGCCTGCTTTTCCTGCGCCTCGAATGGCTGGGCATCATACTCTGCCTGGCCTACAGCGCCGGCGCCGCCAGCCTGGGCCTTATACGGCTCGCGCATAGCCGCTGAACGCCTTAGCCATAGCGCGCGGGTTTCAATAAAGCCCGCGACGCGTCCAGTCGAGCGTCGCGGGCTATGGGACCAGCGGGGCTCGAACCCACCACCTGCTGCTTAGAAGGCAGCTGCTCTATCCAGATGAGCTATGAGCCCTCGTCAAGAATAGTCTCGGGTACGAGACTATTCTTGACGGCGCGTTTGGGCTTGCCCAAACGCGAAATACTCCGGTAAGTCTCCCAAGGAAAGTCTCGGGTACGAGACTATTTTTGACGGCGCGTTTGGGCCTAGAGCACAAACGCAAGGCTTAGGTCCAGCCAACGCGCGGGTTATAACGCGGCCAATTCCTTGTTGAGCAATCAAATGCATGAACTCATCGCCATCGCGCGCTGGTATTGTATTGATTTTACCGCAGTTCGTCAATTTGGAATTCTATCCGCATTGCCCGCATAGCGCGGCCGCATGGCGCGGCGAGCGCGAGGACGCCGCCGATTTCGCCTTTTCTGATGGGCTCGGCCTAAATATTATTGTTTTTATAATGTAATATGGCTACTATTGATCATGGGAGGACTAAAATGGTCAAGAATAGCTCACCAAGCAGGATAGTGTCGCTCTGCGCTGCTGCGCTCCTAGCGGCGACGGTACCCGCTATGGCCCAAGCAAAAAAGCCGGCGCAGACCAATGCCCGATTCGCCTCGGCGGACGGTACCATGCTGAGCGCTTATATTGCCAAACCATCCAAGCCGGGCAGGCATCCGGGCATAATCATGGTCCACGAATGGTGGGGCTTAAGCGCCGACATCGCGGCGATGGCGGATAGGCTGGCGGCGGAGGGTTTCGTGGTGCTCGCGGTGGATGCCTATCGCGGCAAACTGGCCCAGACTGCCCAGGAAGCCGGCGCTTTGAGGAATGGCACGCCTCCCGCGCAGTTAGCGGCGGATATCGATGCCGCGTATCTTTGGCTGTCAAGGCAGCCCGAGGTCGATGGAACGCGCATGGGAGCGACCGGTTTCTGCTTTGGCGGAGCCCAGGCCATGCTTCTTGGAACCCGGCAGGCAGGCCTTTCGGCGGTGGCGACCCTCTACGGCTCGGGGCTCATCCAGAAGGAAGAGGACCTTGGCGCCCTTGGCCGCACTGGGGCGGTTTTGGGCATCTTCGGGGATAAAGACGGCAGCATACCGCCGGCGCAGCGCCAGGGGTTCAAGGATGCCTTATCCGCCCGCAGTGCCCGATATGCCGAGACCGTATACGCCGGGGTAGGCCATGCCTTCGTGACCGATGAGGCCATAGCTAGGCCGGGCGCGGCGAGGCAGGCGTGGAAACAAGTAGTCGCATTCTTTAAGGATGAACTGAGGCTCGACTAAGAGGACCCAGGGTGGATTTCGCAAAAATAGTCGGGATGGTGGGACTCGAACCCACGATATCCAGCTCCCAAAGCTGGCGCCCTAGCCACTGGGCTACATCCCGCGTGCCTACTGTATAGCCGCCGCTTGCCCATGCTGTCAAGCGAGCGGCCTATAGTGACAGGGCCCTGGCTTTGCTCTATGCTGGTGGGCATGGACGCACCCTTGCTCTCCGCCATGGAAAATCCAAAAAAGCGCGATCTGGCCTCGGGAGTTATCAATAGCCTCAGCTCCGGGCTGGCTCTAGCCGGCTTCGTGGTATTGGTGGTGAGGGCGGCGCAGGCCGAGCTGCGGGACTCCGTGAGGCCGGCCTTTATAGCGGGCGTGGCTATCTATGGCGCTTGCGTGCTCTTCCGCTTTATCATGGGCTCGCTCGCGGGCTTCATAGGACGCCGCGGCGCTTTTCGCTCGCTGGACGAGGCAGGCGTGTATTTCCTGCCCGCGGGCGTACTCATGCCCATCGTATTCTCCTCGCTTGAGGGAGCGGGCAAGTGGCTAGTCTTCGCCTCCGTATGGGCCTACGCCGCCATAGGCTACGTGCTCCACCTGGCCATTGTGGGCTGGTACCGGCGCTACGCAGTATCGCTGGGCTACCTCTTCTTTTTCGTCATACTGCCCCTCTTAGCGCCTATACGCGCTAGCCTGGGCGAGTATGCCTTTATGTGGATCTTCACAGGCGGGGCCTTCTTCCTTATTGCCCTGCTATTTCGCGGCAAGGATGGCTTTCCCTATGCCGATGCCCTCTGGAACGCCTTCGTATTCGCGGGCGTAGCGCTTCAGTACGCGGGCATCTCGTCTATGCTTTCCTGAAGGGCGCGTTCCACCGCCGCGCTTAAATCCTCGTCGTCCAGCTCCAGGCCCGGCGCGCTTGACGCGGGAGCGCGCAGTATGCGCTCCGCCGCGGCGCTTACGCCGCGCGCGAAGGCGGCATCGGGCCGCGCCGCGCTTAAGAGGGCGCGCTCGGCGACGGACTGGCTCACGAGCTCGTCGCGCATGATATAGGATATATACTCCATGCCTATGCCGAGATTCCGGGCGCTTATCTCCCGCAGGCGCTGGGCTATGGCCATATCGGATTCGCCTAAGCCCATGTTCACCACCACGCGCGGGCGCAGGCGACCCAGTTCGGCCATGGCCCTGGCCCCCCGCTCGCCGCCGCCTTCGGCCAGCCGCTCGGCGAAGCGCAGGAAGGTATCGCCCTGCCCTTCCACCCGGTTTACCACGAAGTCCACGATACGCGCCCTCTCGTCGCTGCCCTTGGCGAAGGACCTGAACAGGAGCCTGAACGCCGCGGTCTTTAAGAACGAATACGCGTTGAGTATGGCCGGTATCTCGGGCACGGTGACGAGGAGGCCGTCGGGAGCCATGAGCCAAAAATCGATAACGTTGTACGAAGCGCCCGCGCCTAGGTCCACGAGCACGTAATCGGCCGTAAGCTCGAGCAGTTCCTTCATGATGCGGCGTTTGGTAAAGAACTCAAGATTAGCGGTGCCGGGCAGGAGATTGTCCCCGGGCACGAGGAAAAGCCGGTCCATGCCGGTGGGCACGACGAGGGCTTCAAGGCTCTTTTCCTTCTTCCATACGATGGAGCCGACGCCCGGATAGCGGTTGCGCACGCCCAGGCAGGTATGGAGGTTTGCCCCCCCGAGGTCCAGATCCACGAGCACGACGGTCTTTCCCGCCTGGGCTAAGCGCGCTCCCAGGTTGGCCGTGAAGACGGTCTTGCCCACGCCGCCCTTGCCTGACGCTACCGGTATCAGTATGCCCAAAGCCTGCCTCCTTGCTGTCGTTGTTATTGTAGGCTCCACCGGCCGCCGGCACAAGGGAAAAAGCGGCAAGGCGACGGGGGCGCTTGAGCGAACGGAGCTCTTGGGCTACAGTGGAGCCATGAAAAGCCCAGCCTTAGCCGTCCTTGCCCTGTCGCTTGCCCTGGCCCTAAGCCCGCGGGCCGTAAGCGCGCAGGCGCCGCTTCCCGCCATAAGCGTCGAGAGCGCGGAGCTCGGCGGGAACGCCGAACTCGTCATTAAAAGCGACCAAAAAGCCACCGAGGTATACCTCGATTACTTTAAGCGGGGCAGCGCCCCCATTTCGCTCCAGTCGCTCAGCCCGGGGCCGCGCCTCCTCGTGCTTCGCAGCGAGGGCTATTACGACCTGAGCCTGCAGCTGAACCTGGCGCCCAACACCCGCACCACCGTCATGGCCTACCTCGAGCTTATAACCGGCTATCTGTCGGTACAGGCCGAGCCGGCGTGGGCAGAGGCCATCATCGACGGCGAGAGCTACGGCCAGGGCATACTGCTCTTGCCCGCCGGGCTCCGCTCGGTGCGCATACAGGCCTTCGGCTATCAAAGCCGGGACTACTCCGTCTTCATACCCGAAAAGCTCATGGCCACGCTGAACGCGAGCCTGGAGCGCGCTCCTTTCGATGTGAGCGCCTACGCTCTATCCGCGGAGCGCTTCAACCCGCGCAATTCGGGGCTGAAGGGCGGCGTGCGCCTTGGCTTCCGGGTAAGCGCGCCAGGCAGGGCCGAGGCCCGGCTCAGCGCGGCCGATGGCCGGGTACTGCGCGAATGGAAGCTCGGCCCCTTCAGCGACTGGGAACAGGAATTTTCCTGGGACGGCCGCGACGCCGCCGGGCTGCCGCTGCCCGACGGCGCGTATAGTATAGCCGTTCAGGCGCGCGCGGAACCGGGCATAGAAACGCCGCGAGACCTGTTCGAGCATGAATGGAACATAGCTATCGACTCCACCCTCGTCGTCACGCCCTCCGGCCGTTTCGGGGCCCTACCCGGCAGCGTATTGAGCCCCGACGCCTTCACCGTGCCCGATTCCAGCCTTCACGTGCGCATCGGGGCCGTCTTCTCGGGCCAAGCCTCCTCAGAGGGCTACGCGGGTGTGCGCGGAGGCGTGGAGCTTAGCATGGGGCTTTCCCTGGAAGGCTCCGTCGATATAGGCATAGGCGCGCGCGCGTCGGCCAGCGACGAAGCCGGCGTGGCCCTGGCCGGCCTGCGCTACGCCTTTAGCCTGCCGAGGCCACTTGGCGCGGCGCTGGCCCTGGACGGGGGCCTGTCCGCTTCCAGCGCGGCCAGCCCCTCGTGGCTGCGGCTGTCCGCCCCGCTGGGCATAGGCAGCCGTTTCGTGAACCTGAGCCTCGCCCCCGAATTTGGGCTCTACTGGGCGGACGGGAACCTTGCCAAAGCAGGCTTGAGCGGGGCTTTTACCGTGTCGGGCTACGCGCTAGGCGCATCGGTTTCGGCGCGGGCTCAAAGCGAAGACCTTTACCAAGGCTTCGCCGCCGCTTGGCCCCTGGACCTGGCGGCCGAGCTGCGTATACTGCCGCCGGGCCTGCCCCTATCGTTTACCCTTTTCGGGCAAATAAGCCTGAACCCCGAGCCTGCTTCCTGGAAGGCCGGCGTGGCCTTAAGCGGAGGATTCTAGTGGATACGCCCAACGGAGCGCAGGCGATGCTCGCCCCCAATCAGCTCGTGGCCCTTGAGGACTGCGCGGGCTATGAGCAGGGCGCCGTGGACGGCGCGCTTAGCTCGGCCATGGCGGCCCTTGAGGCCGTAGGCATGAACGGGGCTACCGTGCTTATTAAGCCCAACCTGCTCCTGGCCTTTGAGCCCGAGCGGGCGGCCACCACCCACCCCGCCATCGTGCGCGGCCTTATACGCGCGGCTAAGGCCGCGGGCGCCGCGAAGATACTCGTGGGCGACTCGCCGGGCTGGCAGGGCTTAAGCTCCGTGGCCGCCAAGACGGGCATAGGCGCCGTCGTGCGCGAGGAAGGCGCGGCCTGGGCGGATTTCAGCGAGGGCGTAAGCGTGGACCTGCCGGAAGGAAGCCTCATACGCCGCTTCGAGCTGGCCAGGGCCGTCGTGGAGGCGGATGTGGTCATCAACGCCCCCAAGCTTAAAACCCATGGCCTCATGTACTACACCGGCGCCGTAAAGAACCTCTTCGGCTGCATACCGGGGCTGAAGAAGAGCGCCTTTCACCTGCGCTTTCCCGGCCGCGCCGAATTCGCCGCCATGCTCGCCGACCTCTACCTGGCCGTTAAGCCCTCGCTCAACGTCATGGACGCCGTCGTGGCCATGGAAGGCGCGGGACCGAGCAACGGCAAGCCCAAGCATATAGGCCTGCTGCTCGCCTCGCGCAGCGCCTTCGCCCTGGATTGGCTGGCCGCGGGCATCATAGGCTACCATCCGGCGGACGTGCCCTACCTGGGCCTGGCAGCCCGGGACGGCCGCTACGGCCTGGACGCCCAGCATATACCGTGGGCGGGGCAGGACCCGGCCGCGCGCCGCGCCCATCACTTCGAGCGCATAAAAGTGCTCAAGGAAACCGACTTCTTCCGCAGAAAGATGCCCGCATGGATGCATGGCCTGGCGCGGAACCTGACCGTGCCGCGGCCCTTCTTCTCCGACAGGCTCTGCGTGCGCTGCGGCGGCTGCGTAAAGATCTGCCCCGCTCTGTGCCTGTCCTTCCAGGACGGCAAGCAGGCGCCAATGGTGGACTACGGCGCCTGCATACGCTGCTATTGCTGCCACGAGGTATGCCCCGCCGACGCCATCAGCTTAGCGCGGCGGCCGTGCTAACGGCTAGGACACAACCCCGAAGTTCATAAACATAGAAGGCATACGCTTCCTCAATACATCATACGAAAGGAAGCGTTTGCCAATGTTAAAATTCTCTTCAGACCGCGCGGCGTTCTCTACAGGATCATTCAGTACTTGTATCACGTCTTGCACGGCTTCATCAGTAACAAAGCCATCTATAGTAGTCGTCTTAAACCCTAGGGGCTCTATATCTTGGGCGTAAATCGCATAACGGTTTACCATAATGGGCTTGCGATAGAATACGGCCTCTAGGAAAGCGTTGCCGAAGCCCTCGTAGGTTGACGGATAGGTAACGTAATCGCAGCGCGCGTAGGCATCCCACAATGAATAGCTCTTGCCGCCATCCTCTCGTTGCCCGCGCGTGGAGCCAAACAGATCAGGCCGCACGATGAGGTTTACATTCATTAGTCGCGCGTAGTCAATAACGCGTCGGAAATATTGATTACCTTCATCCAACACTGGATGCGATACGACGAGCTGCCCCTTGCCTTTTACTCCAGAACTCTGATTGAAGCGGGCTACCAGCTCTATTGAACTCTCTATGCCCTTTCTGGCCACGATACGGGTGGGCTGCAGGAAGAGCACATCATCCGGGGCCACGGCTAAATCTGCTCGCAAGCTGGCATTGTACTCGTCAGGCAACGTAGGACTAGCGTTAAAATCCCATACATTTGGTATCATAACCGAGGCAATGCCGCAACGGAAAGCGAGCTGTCTGCGCGCCTCGGAATTAATGACCACGTGATATATGCTGTGCAGCTTAGGCGGAAAGGCGCGCGACAGATAGTCCTCGGCGCAGCCAGACAAAAAACGCTGCCGTTCCCAAGAAAAATCGTGATTATGGGCTACCGTAGGCATTTCCAGTTCGGCGACAAGCTCGGTAAGGGCAACGCCCAAGGGTATGTTCATGGGTATAGAAAACGCGTTCTCCACGATTAAGAGGTCTATATC
This sequence comes from Spirochaetaceae bacterium, assembly GCA_041306725.1. Taxonomy (GTDB): domain Bacteria; phylum Spirochaetota; class Spirochaetia; order Treponematales; family UBA12059; genus UBA5200. The sequence goes on from JBFZES010000269.1 coordinate 8,841, forward strand.
GAAGCGCCGTACGAACTCGTACAGGCCCTTTTTAATCTTGCCCTTGATCTCGCCCACTTCGGCGGTAAGCCCGAGCCTGCGCGTGGAGTGCTTAAATATCTCGTCGTGCAGTTCGCGCACGCGCGGATGGCCGAAAAAAGCCTCTTCCATGACCATGGACCGGTCGGGGAACCAGTCGGACAGGCCCGAGAAGAAAAAGGTCTGATAGCCGAGCTCGGTAAGCACATCGTTCCATTTTTCCGTTTCAAGCGAAACGCCGTCGGTGCCATGGAAGCGGGTGGACACGAAGCCTATGCGCTTAATGTCCCGGGCCTTGGTAAGATACATAGCGTACTCCTTTTTTTTTCAGCTGCCGAATACTAAAGAGGATACCGCACGCCAGGACAGGCAGAGGCTGTCAGCGGGCAAAGTGTCGAGCGGCAATTCTCCCTGGCGCGGCCGGTAGGAACGGACGTCGCCCGCGAAGAGCAGGGTCATAAAGCCCGCAGCGCGCGCCGCCAGGCAATCGTTGCGGGCGTCATTGCCTAGGTACAGAACGTCCCCGGGCGTAAGCCCCCGCGCCGCCAAAGCCTCCGCCAGCCTATGGTACATCCACGCATCGGGCTTGGCTCGCTTCTCGCGGTAGGACCAGAAGCAAAGCTCAGGCTCAAAGCCCAGGCCTTGCCGCCCACACGGCTCGCGGCCGAAGGCCTCCGCGAGGAAGAGCGGCGTATAGAACTGCGCGTTGGAAACGATGGCCAGGCTCAGGCCGGCCGC
>JBFZES010000270.1:0-9625 GCA_041306725.1 Spirochaetaceae bacterium
GGATGGGTCGGCCCGCCCTGCTCGGCCACGGCCAAAGCGGGAGCGGCGGCCGTTCGCCCCGCCGCGCCAAGGCCGATGCCAAGGCTGACGCCATCGCGACCGCCTAAGCCGAACGAGGCTACGTAAGCTATGCGGGCGGCATCCCGCGAGGATAGGCTAAGCGGCGCGAGGCCAGAATATCGGGTTAGCGTTTCCCCAGGCATGCTACAAGCCCAAGCGATCGGCCTGAGAGCTTAGGAAGCGGGCATCGTTCTGATTGAAGTATACCAGCCACAGCTGCTTGGGATACTCATTCTGCTTAAGGAATTCCAGCGCCGTATTCAGCGCGATGCCGGCCGCCTCGTTTTTCGGGTAGCCGTATACGCCGGTAGATATGGCCGGTATGGCGAGCGAAGCCCAGGCCTGCTTGGCCGCTATAGCCATGCTCGAGCGATACGCGGAGGCTAAAAGCCGGGCCTCGTCGGCGTTGCCGTCGCGCCATATTGGCCCTACCGCATGGATTATGCCCTTGAAGGGCAGCTTGCCTGCCCCCGTGAGCACGGCCCTGCCCGCGGGCAGCCCGTCGGGAAGGGTCGTCTGGCGCAGAGCTTTGCATTCATCGTCGAGCCGCGAGCCCGCCGCCCGGTGTATAGCGCCATCCACCCCGCCGCCGCCGGCCAGAGAGGAATTCGCCGCATTGACTATGGCGTCGCCATGGAAATCGCATATATCGCCGACTGCCACGATTATCCTCTCGGCGAGATACGATTGTAGGATTTCCATGCTGCCTCCATTAAGCTTAAGGCTAAAGCCTTGTGAGCAATTCCTCAAGGCCGGCCCGCACGCGCTCCCTGCGGGGCTCGCCTGGGAGCCCCAAGGTGCAGAGCAGGCCCACGCGCCAGTCGGCGCTATCGAAACCGGGCACGGCTTCCGCCAGGGTGGCGAGCACCTTCGCCTCGTCAAAACCCTCTATAGCGCAGCTGGCCAGGCCCCGGTCCGCCGCCGCGTTCATCATATTGGCGCAGGCCAGGTAGCTTTGGGCCCGCGCCCAGTGCTCCAGGAGGCCGTTTTCATGCAGGTACGCATAGTACCCGCGGTAATCCTCAAGGAATACCGGATAGCCGCCGGGGAAGCGGGCCGATCGCGCCTTTATAAAATCGGAGTCGGGGGCGTAAAAGCGCGCCGCGCGCACCAGGCTTACGACTACGAGCGGCGCGCTGCGAACGCTGTCCTGCAGAAAGCACGCGCAGAAGAGCTTATAGCGCAGGGCGGCGTCCCGCACGGCCAGAAAGCGCCAGGGCTCCAGCCCGAAGGAGCTCGGCGCGAGCCTTCCGGCCTCCATGATGGCCAGCTCGTCCTCTTCCGATAGCGGTTTCGAGGCATCGTAGAGCTTGCAGGCCCAGCGCGCGTTAAGGGCGTCCATGAACTCCATAGCCTAGCTCTTGCCCTTATCGAAGGGCTTGCCTATGGCCTTGGGCGCCCAGTCCTTGCCAGAAAAGGCCACGAGGGTGGCCAGGGTAATCAGGTAGGGCAGCACGCTGAAGAACTCAGGCGGCAGCACGCGCAGGGATTCCACGTTTACCATATAGATGGCTAGGGCGACGGCGGTGCCGAAGAGCAATGAAGCGCCGGTAACGCCCTTGGGCGACCAGCGCCCGAAGGATACGGCCGCCAAGGCTATGAAGCCGGCCCCGTTTATGGTGTTCTGGGTATACTGTATGGTCTGGGTAAGTACGAGGCAGGCGCCGGCTAAGCCGGAAAGCGCGCCGGATGCCATAACCGCTATGTAGCGCATGCGGGCCACGTTTATGCCCGCGCCCGCAGCCGCCTGCGGATGCTCGCCGCAGGCCCTCAGGCGCAGCCCGAAGGGCCGCTTGTAGAGCAGGTACCAGGTGACCAGCACCACGATTAGCGCTATGTAGGCGGTGGGATAGATTCCGCCAAGGGTGGGCATCATGCCTATGCGGAAGGGCTGGGTGCGCTCCATGCGGAATATGATCTGCGCGAGAAACACGGGCACGCCTATGGAGAGCAGGTTGATGCCCGTGCCCGATATAACCTGGTCCGCGCCTAGGCTTACCGAGGCGAAGGCATGGATAAGGGATACGGCCAGCCCCGCGAGGGCGGCGAAGAGCAGGGCCAGCCACACCGAGCCTGGGCCTAAGGGCGCTTCCATAAAATAATGCGCCGTGGCCGCGGTAAAGGCCCCTATGCCCATAAGGCCCTCAAGGGCGATATTGGATACGCCTGAGCGTTCCGATACGAGGCCGCCCATGGCGGCTATCAGTATGGGCGCGGCCATCATCAGCACCGAAGGCATTAAAAGGAACAGATCACGCATCGAGTGCCTCCGCCGCCGCCACGGACAATCTCCGTCGCCACGCTATGAACATCCTTACTCCCGCGCGCAGCGATACGAACACGACCACCAGGCCGGAAATGATAAGGGTTATTTCTTTAGGTATGCCCCGGGACTGCATGAGCGGCTGGCCGCTGGCTAAAAGCCCGAAGAGCAGGCCAGACAGCCCTATACCCATGCCCGTGGAATTGCCCACGAGCGCCACCGCTATGCCGCTGAAGCCGTAATTGTCCAGGCCCGACAGCACCCTGCCAAAATTGAAGGAGCCCAAGGCCACCACGGCCCCCGCCAGCCCCGCGAAGGCGCCCGCCACGGCCATGGACACGACGGCGCTCCTGTTCGCGTTTATGCCTGAGGCCTGGGCGGCGTCCCTGTTCAGCCCGGTGGCGCGCAGCGAGAAGCCTAGGCGCGTGCGCTCCATGATCCACCAGAAGGCGAGCACCGACAGCAGCGCTATGAAGAAGCCAAAGTTCAGGTTCGAGCCGTTCGTTAAGCCCTGCAGGAAGCCTGAGTCCAGCTGCGCGCTTTGCGGAAGATTAGGCGTCTTATAGGTATTCGCGCCGGGTATGGCCATGGTTACCCAACGGGAAAGGTAGAACGCCACGTAGTTGAGCATGATGGTGGCTACCACCTCGCTGGCGTTAAAGCGCGCCTTGAGCCAGCCCACGATGCCGCCCCATATCGCCGCGCCCATGGCCGCGAGCAGCACGCAGAGCGCTACGTGCAGCACCGGTATCTGCGGGAGGTAGAGCGCGCCGAACTGGGCTATGGTAAGCCCCACGATGTACTGGCCTTCCGCGCCAATATTGAACAGGCCGGCCCGGGCCGCGAAGCCCATGGACAGGCCGGTCAGTATGAGCGGGGTGGACAGGGCCAGCCATTCTCCCACGTAGCGTATATTCCACACGCCGCGGGTAAGGTCCCAGCCGGTCATGGCCTGCATAAGGGCGGCGAACATATTGCCCGGGTTCCTGCCCACGGCCAGCACGATTATAGTGCCGGCAAGAAAACCTAAGAGCACGACCAGGACGCTCATGCGCCCGTCGGAGGCGGTAAATACCTCGAGCAGCTTATAGCCGTCCAGTTTTTTAGGCGCCTTATTGTCCTTATTACCCTTGTCAGCCACGGCGGGCCTCCTTGCCGGCCGCCGCGGCCTTTTTGTAGTCCTCGCCCTTCATGCCCGCCATCATGGCCCCTACGAGCCGCTCGTCGGCCTCATCGCCCCGCAGCTCGCCTATGATGGCGCCGCGCGAAATGGCCGCTATGCGGTCGCAGAGCGCCATGACCTCGTCCAGCTCAAACGACACGAGGAGAACCGCCCTGCCCTTATCGCGCTCGGCCACTATGCGCCTGTGTATGTATTCTATGGCGCCTACGTCCAGGCCGCGCGTGGGCTGGGATACGATGAGCAGGTCGGGGGACAAATCCAGCTCGCGGGCGATGATGGCCTTCTGCTGGTTACCGCCCGAGAGGTCTTCGGCCTTGCTCGCCGGGCCCTTGCCCGCGCGCAGGTCGAATTGCTTGATGAGGCGCTCGGCCTTGGCCGCTATGGCCCTGAAATCCAGGGCGCCGCCCTTCTTGGACAGGGGTTCCTTGTAAAAGGTCTTCAAGGCCAGGTTTTCGTCCAGGCGCATGCCCAGCACCAGGCCGTGCTTGTGCCTATCCTCGGGCACATGGGCAAGGCCCAGCTCGGTGCGCTCCCGCACGCTGGTCTTGGTTATATCGGCTCCATTAAGGAATATCGAGCCCGCGCTCGGCCTGTCTATGCCGGCAAGCGCGCGCACCAGCTCGGACTGGCCGTTGCCATCCACGCCGGCCAGGCCCACGATCTCCCCCGCGCGCACGCTCAGGCTTAGATTCTTTACGGCATCGTTCCCGCGCGAGCCCTTGACCGTAAGGCCGCGAATTTCCAGCACGGGCTTGCCCGGCGTCCCGGGCTTCTTGTCCACCGTGAAATTGACCGCCCGCCCCACCATGAGGGCGGCAAGCTCGTCCTCGCCGGTGGCGGCCACGTCCACCGTGGCGACGGTCTTGCCTCGCCGCAGCACCGTGCAGCGGTCGGCCACCGCCTTGATCTCGCGCAGCTTGTGGGTAATCAGGATGACGGTCTTGCCCTCGGCCTTGAGGCGGCGTATGACGGCCATGAGCTCGTCCACCTCCTGCGGGGTAAGCACGGCGCTCGGCTCGTCCAAAATGAGTATGTCGGCCTCGCGGTAGAGCGTCTTGAGTATCTCCACGCGCTGCTGCGCGCCTACGCCAAGGTCCTCTATGCGGGCCTTGGGGTCCACGATGAGCCCGTAGCGGGCCGACAGCTCGGCCACGCGCCTTTCCGCGCTCTTAATGTCGATGTGGCCAAAGCGGGTACGCGGCTCCATGCCCAGGATTATATTCTGGGCCACCGTGTAATCGTGCACGAGCTTGAAGTGCTGGAAGACCATGCCTATGCCCTTGGCCACCGCGTCGTTCGGGTTACGTATCGTCGCGTCCTCGCCCCGTATGCGTATGGCGCCGGAATCGGCCTCGTAAAGCCCGTAGAGCACGCTCATAAGGGTGCTCTTGCCCGCGCCGTTCTCCCCGAGAACGGCATGCACTTCCCCGCTGCGCACGGACAGGCATACTTTATCGTTGGCCAGTATGCCGGGGAAGGCCTTGCTTATGTCGATCATGTCGACGGCGTACGTTTCCATTGGCCGTAGTATAGCACGGCCCCCGGCCGCGGGTAGAGCGGTCGGGGGCCGTTTTTTAAGGCGGTTTTGGGGCCTCGCGGCCCCGCGCGGCGCCCCTTGGGGCGGCTCTTTACTTGTCGCTGGCCTGCAGGTTAGCGGGCACGAGGCCCTTGGCCAGGGCCTCGGCGTAGCCGGGCACCACCGTTATCTTCTTGTCGATGATATCCTGCCTGGCCTGGTTCACCTTGGCCACGATATCGGCGCCTAGGGAGGGGTTCTTGTCGGAGAAGCCCACGCCGTTGGAAACGGTGTCGAAGGTGACGACCTCGCCCTTGAAGCTGCCGTTCTTGACGGCCTTGAGGGCGTATTCGGTGGAGGATTCCACGCGCTTGATCATGGAAGTGAGCACGGCGGACAGCTTGTCGGCGTAAATGCCGTCCTCGTACTGGTCGCTATCCACGCCTACCGCCCACACGTTCTTGCCCCTGAGCCGGTATTCCTTGGCCTGGGCTATGGTGCCGTTGCCGGTGCCGCCGGCGGCGCTGAATATGGCGTATACGCCCGAGTCGTACCAGTTCTTAGCCTGGGCCTTGGCCAGGTCGGGCTTGCCCCAGTCGTTGGCGTAATAGTCCACTATTTGGGCATTGGGAAGCACGCTCAGTATGCCCTGCACCCAGCCCATCTCGAACTTGGTAATAACGGGGCCGGGAACGCCGCCTATGAAACCGAACTTGGGGTTCTGTATGCCGTCGGCCTGGGCCTTGAGGGCCGCGGCCACGCCTACGAGATAGGAGCCCTCATGCTCGGCATAGGTGGCCTGCATCACGTTGGGGGCGCTGAGCCAGTCCACGTCAACGATCAGGTATTTCTGGTCGGGGTAGAGCTTGGCCACGTCGCCGAGCGCGTCGGCCCAGGTAAAGCCGGTAACGATGATAAGGTCGTATTTTTCGTCGGAAGCTTGCTTAAGGTTCGGTATGTACAGGTCCTGGGTCTGGGCGGTTACCCAGTCGTAGAATTTGCCCTTCTTGGACTGGTTTTCCCAGCTGTCGCCGTAGTAGGACAGTATGCCGCGCCAGCCCGCCGCGTTGAAGGACTTATCGTCGATGCCCGTGGCGTCGGTAAGCAGACGCACGCTGATGTCCGCGGGGGGCGCGGCCTCGGCCTTGCCCTGAGGGGCGCAGGATGCGATAGTGAACAGTGCTAGGGCTACGATAGCCGCGATTAATGCTCGTTTCATGGAAGCCTCCTTGAGTCATTCGACTATAGGCCTCCTTACATAACGGGTCAAGAACCGGCTGCCAAGTGCGCGAAGGGCGGGGCATGGTATACACCGAATATGGCGAGGCGTTGGGCTCCGGCCTGGACTACGGCCAGCTGGCCCAGGTCCTCCTCGCCGCGCAGTATCCAGGGGAATTCCTCTTTGACAGCGAGCTGTGCCAGGATACCGTGGAGCGCTCCAGCTTGGCGGGCTTCATGCCCATGTCCGCGCGCATCCCCCAGGACGGCTTCGCGGGCGCTTACCTCGCGGCCAAGCTGCACACCAATCGCTGCCTGGCCTTGCCCTCCGCGCTGCGGCCCACGAAGAGCGCGCGACGCGAGGCCAAGCGCTATAGCCTTGGCCTCAATATGGATTTTGACGCCGCGCTCGCGGGATGCGCGGCTATGCACGGCGACGATTGGCTGTCCGCCGAGCTCTGCGGGGTATTCCGCGAGCTGGCCCGCGAGCGCCCGGCCAGGCGCATGAAAATGATTTCGGCTGAGCTCTACGCCGAGGGAGAGCTCGTGGCCGGAGAGATAGGCTACCTTATTGGCTCGGCTTACGCGAGCCTGTCGGGCTACACCCTGCGCTCTGGCGCCGGCACGGTGCAGCTCTATGCCTTGGCCGCCCTGCTCGCTCGGGAAGGGCTGCGGCTCTGGGACCTAGGCATGCCCCTTGCGTATAAGCTCAGGCTCGGCGCCCGCGTGGAGCCGCGCGCCCGCTTCCTGGCGCTTATCCAAGACGCCTACGCCCAAGACGGGCATGGCGGCTTGGCCGGCGCGCTAGAGCCCCTGCCGGCCGCCGATTTGTTGGCCAGCTTAAGGTAAAACCCTCATCGGCGCCCCCAACGGCCCCGAGCGCGGCGCAAAAGCGTCTAAATCGAGAAAAAAAGCGCCGCTTGCCTTCCTCCGCCTCAGCGTTCATAATGGGCTATTATGCAAAGCTTGCTCGTCCTATATTCGGCGCTCGCGGTGTTCGGCCTAGGCGTTACCATAGTCGACCTCTTCGGCGTCCTCGACCAGTTCGGCTCGCATGGCGCGGAAGCGGATGGCGGTTCGGATCACGACGGCGCGGACGACGGCGGCGGCGGAGCTTCCCATGACGGCGACGCGGGGGACGGCAGCGAAACCGGCGATGCCGGCGGGGCTCACGACGCGGAAGCGGGGTCGGACGCCCACGGCGCGGAAGCGGATCAAGGCGCCGATACAGGCCACGCCAATGAGGGCAGCCATGAAGCGGCGGCAAGCCACGACCATGGCGACAGGGGTTCCTATGTGGCGGCGGCAAGCGCGGGCACCCGTATCGTGGCCAAAGCCATAGGCACGCTCCGCAGCGGCGTATATTTTTCCTTAGGAGCCGGGCCTACCGGCCTCTTCGCCGTCCTTACCGGCGTAGCGCCCGCGGAAAGCCTAGCCTGGAGCGCCGGCGCCGGGCTCTTCATAGCCATACTGGCCAAAACCCTCCGCGCCTTCATACGCAAGGACCTGGATTCGTCCATCAAGCCCGAGGAATTCCTCATGGACGGCGCGCGCATAAGCGTGCCCGTAAGCCCGGGAGCCATGGGCAAGGCCATAGTGCGGCGCTACGGCAGGGACAACGAACTCTACGTACGCTGCAAGGACCTAGGCAGAGCCCTGCCCAAAGGCGCCGAAGTGCGCATCGTGGATTGGGACGACGACTGCTATTGGGTTGAATAGCCGCGCTAGGGCCTAGAGCGCTAATAAGCGAAAGAGGAGCCCCTGATACGGGTCCTCCGCTGATCGGGCGAACGGCGCATAGCGGCTTGAAGCATAGAATTTATGGAGGAAAAAGCATGGAACTCTTAGAGCAAGTATTCTCGAGCGTGGCCGGGCTGCTCTACGGCGGGCTCGGAATCGTAGCCTTCGTAGCCCTTATAGGCCTCTTAAAGGCTACCATAAAGGTAGCGTCGCCAGACCGCATTCTGGTGGTGACGGGACGCAAGGCGAAGCGGCATGGCCGTAGCTTCGGCTTTACAGTGGACCGCGGCCGCAGCTTCGTCATACCCTACTTCCAGGCGGTGGCTACCCTAGACCTGGGCGTGTTCCCCATAAACGTGCGGGTCGAGGGCGTGAACAGCGCAAACGGCATAACGGTGGGGGCCGACGCCACGGCCTGCGTGTGCATCGACGACGACGACGAGGCCATGCTCTACAGCGCCGTGGAGCGCCTCATGGGCAAAGACCTTAAGCAGATCCACGACCAGGTGCAGCAGACCCTCATTGGAAACTTCCGCGGCGCGCTCAATAAAGCCACGCCCCTCCAGGCCATAGGCATGGAGGACGTTGGCAACGACGAGGGGCAGTCCGAGGTGGGCGAACGGGCCCAGTTCCGCGGCGAACTGCTCGAGGACATAAACTCCGACCTTCGCTCCTTCGGCATGAAGGTAGTGTCCGTATCGCTGCAGAAGATATGGGATACCTCGAACTACATAGCCAACCTAGCGCAGAAGACCCTGGCGGAAAAGCGCCGCCAAGTCGAGATCGAAGAATCCCGGCTGCGGGCCATAGCCGACCAGGCGGAAAGCGACGCGCGCAAGCGCATCGAAGTATCGCGGAGCCAGGCCGACGAGGCCATCATAGCCGCGCGCGAAACCCTCGAGGTGTACCGCCGCGAATCGGCGGGCCTCGTGGAGGAATCCAAGCTCAAGGCGGACCAGGCCATAGCCGAGGCTCGCAACGCCGGCGAGTCCGCCGTGCAGTCCCAGCTCATCAATTTGCGGCTCCTGCACAACCAGTCGGAGGTTACCATCCAAGCCGAGGCGCAGGAGGAAGCGGCGCGCACGGTGGCCGAGGGCGACCGCGAGGCGGTATCCATACGCCAAGGCGCGCGCAACGAGATACTCAAGACCAAGGCGGGCCTGCTGGCGCGCTACGGCGACGACGCATCCAGCGTGCTCTTCCTGCAGCAGAAGCTGCCCGCCCTGTTCGCCGCCTACCGCGAGGCCACCGAGGGTAACGCAGTGGACAATCTCGTCGTCATGAACGACGAGGAGGGCTTCGCGGGCGCCGTGAACCGCGGCCCCCGCGCCTTCGCCGATTTCCTTAAGACTTTCGGTGAGGCCTTCGGCGTAGACGTGCGCGCCCTCGCCATGCCGGCTGCCGCTGCGGCGCCCGCCAAAGGAGCGACCAAATGATAGCGTTCATAGCCGTACTCGGCGGCCTCGTGGCCGTAACCATAATCGTCCAGCTGCTCACGAACATGAAGATAGTCGGGGGCAACGAACTCGGCGTGGTAAGCGGCTCAGGCGGCGCCAAGGGCTTCCGCACGCTCTCTGGCGGCCGGGCCTTCATCATACCGCTCCTGCAGCGCTTCAATAAGTTCGACCTTACGCCCATGACCATA
>JBFZES010000271.1:0-6792 GCA_041306725.1 Spirochaetaceae bacterium
CATGGGGCCATCCTATCGCTATTAATCGTCCAAGGAAAGTACATCTTCGTAGCCCTGCAAGTCGCCCGAGCCCACGGATAGGCTCGTGGCGTCCCCGGCGCTGTCGCGCAGGGACTGGGCCACCGCGTCCTCAAGCGCCTTGCGCGCGGCTTCCTCGGCGAGCCTTCGCGCCTCTTCCATGGCCTTAAGCTGTTCCGCGTCCGCCATTTTCCTGCCCAGGAGGTCTATAAGCCTCCGTATGTCGGCTGCCTGGGAAGAAGAGGGGTCAAGGGTAAGGTAAACCGTATAGTCGGCTATGGCGCCTTTTGGGTCTTCGGCCTTCATGCGCGCGTTGGCGCGGTTCAGGTAGGCGGGGGCGTAATCGCTCCGCGCGGAAAGGGCCTGGTCATAGCTTTCCAGGGCGAAGCTGTTCCTGCCCTGGGCAAAGAAGGAATTGGCTATGTTGAACAGGAAGAGGTGCCGGTATTGAACGGCTACGGACAGGCCGCGGCGGAAGGCGGCTATGGCGTCGTCCCAGCGCTTGAGCTGCTGGTAGCTAATGCCTAGGTAGAGGTGGGTAAGCTCGGCGGCCCCCGCCTCCTTGACGGCCATTTCGAGGAGGGCTACGGCCTCCTGCGGCTTGTCCTCCATGAAGAGCCGTATCCCGCGCTCCGAGAGGTCCGACGCGTAGAGCCCGGATGCCGCGAGCGCGGCAAACGCTATAGCCAGCAGGGCAAGGCGCCGGGGCTTACTATAGGTTTTCATAGGCTCCTCCGAACGGGCGTTTTGAATGGATTTTCTACGCCCTATAGTATAGTATAGTAAGATACCACGGTAAGCCCAAAAGACGGGGGCAAACCCGTACCATAAGGTAGGCAAATGTCCGCAGTAGTCGTGCTTATTATATTCTTCGGCATAGCAGTAGGCGTGCTTGCCTATTTCCTCATTCGAATGCTCGTTTTGCCTCGAAAACTTTCGTCCGTGGCCGATTTTCTCAAGCAAGGCAGGCTGCAGGCGGCGTCTAAGGCCGTAAAGGCCATTTTATCTAAGGAACCGCGCAATTCGAGCGCCCACTTCTACATGGCGAAGATATACCTGGCGGAGAGCAAGCACGAACTGGCTCTCATGGAGCTTAAGACCGTCAGCGATATAGGCCAGTTTGAGGTGGACATACCGGAAACGGAATTCCGCAAGCTCATAGCCGGTCTCTATGAGCGCTTCAATCAGTTAGAGGAAGCCCTTAAAGAGTATATCATGCTCTCCAAGAGCGATCCGGGCAATGCCGATTATTACTATCACTGCGCGCGGCTCTTCGACGAACGCGGCAAGGAAGACGTGGCCGTCAAGTACGCGCGCAAGGCCGTAGAGCTCGACCCCAGGCACGGCAAGGCCCATTTCTGCCTGGGCCTCATACTCTACAAGACGAAGCACCCACTAGAGGCCCGCTCGGAGTTCGAGGCGGCCCTCAAGCACGATCCCTCCAATTACGACAGCTACTACTACCTGGGCAAGCTGCTCAAGGAAACGAACGACTATACCGGCGCCCTGCTCTGCTTCGAGCGGGCGCAGAAGAGCCCGGCCTTCAAGCTCAAGGCCCTCGTGGAGCGCGGCGGCACCTATATGAGCCAGGGCTCGTACGAGAACGCCGTCATAGAGCTTGAGCGCGCGGTCAAGTTCTTCAAAGACGAGGCTTCCACCGAAGCGCTGTACGGCCGCTATTTCCTGTCCCTCTGCTATGAGAAGCTCAAGAGCCTCGACAAGGCCATTGAGCAGTGGGAAAAGATATATACCCGCAAGCCCCAGTTCCGCGACGTGGCGGAAAAGCTGGCGCACTACCAGGAATACCGTACCGACGACCATATGAAAGACTTCCTGACGAGCGGCCGCGAGGAATTCCTGGAGATTTGCCGAACCATAGCCACCGACGGCCTCCTTTTATCCATACGCGATACCATGGAGACCCCGAACGGCCTTGATTTTATCGCGGTGGAAGGCGATTCGGAAAAATGGCTCGGCACCAAAAAGAAGCCCCAGCTCCTTCGATTCCTGCGCGTTTCCGAATCGCTCGACGAATCGTCCATACGCTCGCTACTCGACAATATGAAAAAGCTCGCCATCGTGCGGGGCTCCATACTGAGCAGCGCCAGCTTCACGCGCAGCGCCGTCGATTTCGCCGAGAACCGGCCGGTGGAGCTCTTCAACAAGGAGAAGCTCCAGGAGCTTCTGAAGACGGCCTTCGAAGCGAAAAAATGAAGATACTCTGCGTATCGGACGAGGTCGATCCGATCGTCTACTCGCCGCGTATACGGGAGCGCTTCGGCGACGTGGACCTTATACTGGCTGCGGGCGACCTGCCTATGGAATACATCTCCTATATCGTCACCCTGCTCAATAGGCCGCTTTTGTTCGTCTTCGGCAACCATAACTTAGGCGACCTGTCCTACTATAGGCCGCAGAAGCTGGCATTCCGCCCTGAGCCTAAGCCCGAGGACAAGGCCTGGGGCGGCAGCTATATAGGCTTCAAGCTGCGTCGCGAGGCAGGCATGCTCGTCATGGGGCTTGGCGGCTCCACCCGGTACAACGACGGGCTTAATCAGTACACCCAGCTGGAAATGTGGCTCAAGGCGCTTATGCTGGTACCCGGCCTGCTCCTGAATAAGCTGCGCTTCGGCCGTTACCTCGATATCGTGCTTACGCACGCGCCTCCCCAGGGCGTGCATGACCGCAACGACCGCTGCCATGCGGGCTTTTCGGTATTCCGCTGGATTATGCGCGTCTTTAAGCCCGCGTACCTCGTGCACGGCCACGTGCACCTGTACGACCCGAGCGATGAGCGTGCTACTCGCTTCGAATCGACGATGGTGTACAACGCGTATGGCCATTTTATTATTGAGCGGGAGCAAAATAGTGTCTGACCCCTATTCCGCCATGGCGGAAACCGACTTTTCCAAGGCTCGACTCAAGGAAATCTTCTCGCGCATAGGCGGCTTTCTAGCGCCTGACCAGCGGAGGCTCCTAGCCCTTGAAGAGGTACGCGCGGTAATCAAGCCTAAGTCTGAGGCATATCGCGGCGTCATATCCGTGCCCGTAAGCATGATCGTAGGCTCGGAAGGGCGCTATCGCGATTTCGCCCGCGGCTTCCTGCCGAAGAACGATTTCCTGCGGGGCCGCTGGGTACGCGTGGACCTTGCCCACTATAAAGACATAACGCTCCCGCCCATACAGCTCTATGAGCTGGGAGGCGCATACTTCGTTCGGGACGGCAACCACAGGGTATCGGTGGCTAAGCTAAAAGGCGCTCTTGAGATAGACGCGGAAGTAATATCCTTGGGCTCGGAAATACGCATAGATCCCGATATGACGCTTGAGGAGTTAAAGAAGGCGGTCATACGCTACGAGAAGGAACAATTCTACCTGAATACCGGCTTCGGCGCGCTCACCGGGGACGACAAGCTCGATTTCAGCACGCCGGGCCGCTATGACGAGATCATGGAACATATCCTTACCCACAAATACTTTATAAACCAGGGCAACCCGGTTGAGCTAAGCCTGGATGAGGCCCTCCTGTCATGGTACGCCAACGTATACACGCCCATCGTGGATACCATAACGGCGGAGCGCCTTGCCAGCCGCTTCCCCGGCCGTAGCGCCAGCGACCTCTACGCCTACATGGTCAAGCACTGGGGCGTGCTTAAGCGCCGTTACGGCGTGCAGTTGCCGGCATCGGAGGCCGTACGCGATTTTTCCAAGCGCTATGGCAAAGGCATGTGGCAGCGCATTCGGGCTTTTTTTTCGTGGATTTAAGCGCTAGGCCGTAACCTGCATCACAGATCCTTGTTTATACAGTGCGGCTTTGGCTAGACGAGCCGCGTTCCTCCTTTCCGTGGTGTGCCCCGGGGCCGATTCGTCGGCTCCGGGGGTCTTTTTGCATGAGCATTGACACGGCAAGCTCATATAGTCTATTTTCTCTTGGACTATACCACTACTACAATCGCTCCGCTCGCGCGGGGCGTAGGGCCGGACTCCATACCCGCGGGTACCGGCTAAGGAGCTTATGATGGGACAGGTAAGTAAGAACTCTCGTACGTCCAGCACCACGCACCGCTTTTTTTGCCCCTGCGGCGGAGAAGTGAAGATGAAGACCCTTTTCGAGGACGGAAAGGTAAAGAACGTGGCAGAGTGCGAGAAATGCAAGCGCAGCGAGCGCAGGCCCAGCGATTTTAACTGATATCGCCCGGCGCTTACGCTGAGAGCGGGTCGCCTCCATGGCGGCCCGTTTTTTTTATGCCTTGTCCCCGCCGGCCTTGCGCCACGCGCCTAGCTGGGCCGCGATAAGCGAGCGCGCCTTCTCAAGCCGCTCTATGCTGTCCTTTTTTTCCGCGGCCGGGTCAAGCAGGGCTAGGGCTTTTACCCGGTATAGCGTGCGGAAGCCCGAACGGAAAAGCTTGCGCAAGGTGCCTATGGCGTAGCCGCCATCCAGGGCCACGACGAGTATGGGCAAGGGCTCATATCCGGCTATGCGCCGTATGCCGGCTGAGTGGAAGCTGCCCACGGATCCGTCCTTAGTGCGCGTGCCTTCGGGGAAGACGGCGGGGCAGAAGCCGTTACGGGCGGCGTAATGGGCGAAATGGGCCAAAGAGCGCATCGAGGCGGCGGGCTGCCCGCGCCTATCGACCAAGGCATGGCCTTGAATGCGGAGTACGCTCGATATGAGGGGTATACCCATGCCCAATTCCTTTTTGGCCACGAAAAGCAGGCTGCGCTCGCCCAAGAAATAATGCAGGAGTATAGGAATGTCTAAAAGGCTTTGATGGTTGGCCACGACGATAAAGCGCTCGGGCAGCGTTAGCCCGCGGTCATGCTCATAGGCTAGCCGCAGGCCCGCATAGGTCTTGGCGGCGGCAAGGAAATGCCGCAAAGACCGTGCCGCTACCCAGCCGACAAGGCGCAAGCGTGCCCTAAGGGGGAAAAAACGCGCTAGGTAGGCGGGGATTTCGTAGCAGAGGCAGACAACGAGCGCTATGGCGAAGACGAGGGCCGTTCCCATAGCTCGACTATAGCCCCCGAAGGCATCCTTGACAAGCTTCAGTCTATCTGCTAATTTCTTTTCCCGACGTTAATTCCAGTTTGATAGAACGTTTAACGCGCATACATTGTACGGAGGATACTTTGGCCACTAAGCAATCTTCGGCAGAAAAGCGGCACCTGCAAGACGAAAAACGCCGCGTAAGCAACAAGAAGGTCAAGAGCAGCGTGCGTACTTCGGCCAAAAAGGTCGTCGTGGCGGCTCACGCCAAGGATAAGGCCGCTGCCGACGCCCAGCTCAAGGACATGATCAGCCAGATCGACACCGCCGCGCGCAAAGGCATCATCAAGAAGAACGCCGCCGCCCGCAAAAAGTCCCGGATGCAGCGGCTCGTCAACCTCATCGGCGCCTGAATCAAGGCTCTGATAGCCATGATTATGCCGTCGCCGCCGGGATACTCCGTCGCCGACGGCCGCTACGGCCAGGAGAGTTTCCATGTCACGGAAGGTAACGAAGGCTGAGCTGATCGATGCGCTCCATGAGCGCTCATCCTTAAGCCGCAAGGATATTCATGCTCTCATCGACGGATTATTCGAAGAGATAAAGAAGTCTATCCTCTCCGAGAAGGCTGTAGAACTCCGCGGCTTCGGCACCTTTGAAGTGCGCATACGCAAAGGCCGCAAGCGCGCCCGGAACCCGAAAACCGGCGAACCGGTATCCGTATCCGATCATGGCGTCGCGGTTTTCAGGCCGGGCAGGGAATTAAAGCTCGAAGCCTGGAAGATCGGCTCCCAGGGCGATCAAGGCAACGATGCCGATACAGGCGACGACGACTAGGGGCAAAGCCCGTTCGCGGCTGCTCCTCTTAGCTTTATCTATCATTCTTTACGCCCTCGCCTTTCCCGGCTTAACGCCGGGCTTCGGCATACTATCCGCCTTTGCCTTCGTTCCCGCCCTGTTCTGGCTGGAAAAAGCCAGCACACTCAAAGCCATCTTAGCCGGCTTTCTGTATGGCACGCTCTCCTATGTCGGCATTACCTATTGGGTAGCCTCCTACCATCCCGCGGCCATAGGCGTTACCGCCATGCTGGGCGCCATGTGGTTCACGCCGCTTTTTCCGCTGTTGGCCGCCGCGCTCAAGTACAAGAAGCCCTGGTTTTTGGCGCTCGGCCCCCTCTTGTGGACGGCCGCCGATTTCGGCCGCGCCTCGGGCTTCCTGGCTTTTCCCTACGGCAACCTTCCCTACGCGCTCTATCGCTTCGACCTGCCGCTCAAGCTGGCGTCGGTTCTCGGCGCGGAGGCCGTGGGCTTTCTTATAGCCTTCGTCAATTTCGCCCTCTATGCCTCTCTACGCGCCGCGCTAAACCGGCAACGGGAGCAAGGCTTGGGAAGCGTCGGACGCCTGCCCCTACCCGCTTTGCTCCCGGGCATCCTGGCCCTTGTCCTCGTGGCGGCGACCCTGATAGGCGGAGCTCCCCGCTCCACCGGGTCCCTGCGCGCGGCGGATACGGCCGCCGCCAAGGACGGCGGCGATTTGCGCGTGGCCCTGATTCAGCCGGGCATTACCAAGCGCCAAAAGACCAACGAGGATTACCGCGCGACGATGGAAAGGCTCATAGAGCTGAGCCGGGAGGCCCTTGCCCAAGAGCCGGACCTGGTTATTTGGCACGAGACTTCCATCATCGCCCCCATAGACTGGCATCTGCGCAGGCGCCTAGACCGGGAACTCGCGGACATGCTCACGAGCCTGCAGGGCTTCCTGGACGGCTATCCGGTGCCCATACTCC
>JBFZES010000272.1:0-5320 GCA_041306725.1 Spirochaetaceae bacterium
GGGAATACTGTTGTCAATTTACTTTAATTACTTATATATATTGTAATTAATTTACCTCCTTTAAATATGGGCCAAAGGAAGCTCTATCAGGGCCTCGTGGGGCGAGTCTAGCCCGCAAAGCCGCGGCCTAGCGGCATTTTTTCACTCTCAGGAGTCTTGTTTTGGTAAATATTTTACCTAAATAGAGCACTGCGCCTGGGAAAGACCCAATAATGCCGATCCTAAGCATCCATTTCACTCTTTTTTTTTATTGTTGCGCCGGCGCTTGCGCCCTAGAATGGGCCTACCCTTACCAAGGAGTTGCCCATGCTGCACGATCCGGGATCCTATGCCCCTCCCGTCGATTACGACGACCTGCCGCTCGCCGCCGCGGAGCGGGAAACGCTGCGGCGCCTCGGCGCCGAACTCGCGGCCATA
Organism: Spirochaetaceae bacterium; assembly: GCA_041306725.1. GTDB lineage: Bacteria > Spirochaetota > Spirochaetia > Treponematales > UBA12059 > UBA5200. Next base: position 418 of record JBFZES010000272.1, read on the forward strand.
GCGGCCCTGCCCGTCCATGCCGAAACGGCGGGGCTTTGGCGGCGGCTCAACGACCTGGACTCGGTACGGCCCATGGTGTGGATAAACGAAATACCCTGGCACGAGATGAATGTGGACGATGAACTGACGCTGCGCACGGTCCACCCCTGGGCCCGCGAGCTGGAGACGCGCCTGCGGCGCACCTTATACCAGTGGCGGCATATGCGGGCCGATATGGTAGTCAACGACTGGATCGAGTGCCCGCTCGCCATCCACTCCACGGACTTCGGCATCCATGAGGACGTTGACCTGGCTAAGACGGACGAAGGAAACGATATCGTATCCCGGCATTTCAAGATACAGATAGCGTCGATGGAGGATATAGAGAAAATAAAGCTGCCCCGGGTGACGCACAACGCGCGCATGACCGAACTGGCCTACGCTACCATGCAGGGGCTGTTCGGCGATATCATGCCGGTTAAGAAGCTAGGCCAGACCCATATATGGTTTACGCCCTGGGACTACCTGATACGCTGGACGGGCATACAGGAAGCCATGATAGCGCTCTATGAGGCCCCCGACATGATTAACGCCGCGGTGGAGCGCATGGTCGACGCCTGGATGGCGGAGCTCGACCAGTTCGTGGACCAGGGGCTCCTGTCGCTGGACTGCGACAATACGCGCATAGGCTCGGGCGGCTACGGCTACGTAAGCGCCTTGCCCGGAAAGCCCTTCGATCCGGCCCGCGTTCTGCCGCACAACATGTGGGGCTGCTCCAACGCGCAGATTTTTTCGGACGTATCGCCGGAAATGCACTGGGAGTTCGCCCTGCGCCACGATTTCCGCTGGCTTGAACGCTGGGGCCTCGTGTATTACGGCTGCTGCGAGCCGCTGCAGGGCAAGCTGGACCTCCTGCGCAAGATTCCCAACTTGCGCAAGGTATCGGTCAGCCCCTGGAACGACTACGGGCGCATCTTGCCGGGCATACGCGGCGACTACGTGGCAAGCATAAAGCCCAGCCCCGCTATCTTCGTAGACGAGGCCTTTAGCCCTGATCTAGCCAAGGCCAATCTTGAGAAGGCGCTGAGCGCCGGCGGCGATTTCAGCCATATCGAATTCATCATGAAAGATATTTCTACCGTGCGGTACAAGCCGCAAAACCTGTGGGCCTGGTCGGATATTGCCATGGACTTGGCAAGGGGCGCGGAGCACAGGCGATGACGCCGCGCGAAACCGTCATGGAGGCCTTCGCCCATCGCCCGACCCAAGAGCTGGCCAAGTGGCTCGGGGCCTCTCCTGAGTTCATCGCGCTGGCGGCGGAGGACCTGGGCTTGGCGGGCGAGGAAGAGCTTCGGCTTAGGCTGGGGGACGACTTCCGCCGCGTGGGCTCGCGCTGGGCGGGACCTGAGCGCCCGCTTTCGTCAGGGGCGACCTGGGTAAGCCCGTTCGGCGTTGAGCGTACCGGCCTGTTCTACGGCGAACCGATGACGCACCCGCTGGCCGGCAAGGCGGACATCGCCGACCTGGAGGCGTATCCATGGCCGGACCCACGCTGGGCCGACGTGTCCGGCATACGGAGCGCCGCGCTCGCTTACGACGGGCGCTTTGCCATACTCGGAGGAGAATGGTCGCCATTCTGGCACGACGCGATTGACCTGGTCGGCATGGAGAACCTGTATTACCTGATGTACGACGACCCGGCCTATGTCGATGCCCTACTGGCGAAGATCAATGGCTACTATCTGGCGGCCTCTGAGCGCGCCTTCCAGGCGGCGGGAGACTGTATTGATATCTACTTCATCGGCAACGATTTCGGCGGGCAGACCGGCCCGCTTTTGGGGCCGGAGCTGTTCAAGCGCTTCATGCAGCCGGCGCTTAAGGCCCACGCGGAACTGGCGCGGCTCTATGGCCTGAAGCTGATGCTTCACTGCTGCGGCGGCTTCAGGCCGCTGATACCGGCTATGATCGAGGCCGGGCTGGATGGCCTGCATGCCCTGCAGCCGGACTGCGCCGGCATGGAACCCCATGCGCTAAAACGGGATTTTGGCGAGCACCTGGTTCTAAACGGCGGCGTAGACAGCAAGGCCGCGCTCATTCAGGGAACGCCGGAACTGGCGAGGGAAGCGACCCTCGCGACGATAAAGGCGCTCTCTCCCGGCGGAGCCTACATAGCGGGCGCCAGCCACGACTTCATCCTGCCCGAGACGCCGGTGGGCAACGTCGTAGCCATGTTTGACGCGATCATGGAATACCAGCTGGGCTGAGGCCGTTACTTCGGCCATTCCAACGATAGCCGCGGGGTCTTCGGCCCCGCCCTCAGCCGGGGCTTCCGCCTGGAGCAGAGCCCTGCTCCTTGCCGTATTCGTTCGGCGCGATGCCGGTCAGCTTCTTAAACACCGAACAGAAGTAGCCGGCATCGGAATAGCCCGCCGCCCTGGCCACGTCCTTGAGGGAGGCCTGACCCGATTCGAGCAGCTTCCGCGCCTTGCGCACCCGCAGTTCGTTGAGGTAGCGCGAATAGCTGCTCCCCGTCCTCTCCTTGAACAGCTTGCCGAGGTAGGCTGCCGAAAGGCCGAAGCGCTCCGCTATAGTCTTAAGGGCCAAGGGGTCGGCGTAATGGAGTTCCGTATAGCTGATGAGCCGTTCCACGAGGGAGGAGGAGAGCTTAGCCCCGGCTATCAAGCCATCGAGGAGCTCTATGGCCACAGCGCGCACCCAGCCCAGGGTATCGGCCGGCTCGTCGCGCTTCGCCAGACCGCGGTACAGGGTTTCGTAGCCGCCGAACAGCGCCACGCCGTCAAGCTCGTGCTTCCGCGCTAGGTTGAGGAGCCCGGCCAGCATTTCCAGCATGAGCCCGCGGAAATAGTCCACCGACATGGCGGGGCTATCGCCTATGCGGCGCCCCAGGTCATCGAAGAAGCGCTCCAGCTCATCCAGCTGCCCCTCGGCTATGATGCGGCTCAGGTCTTCGGCCGGCGAAGTCTCAAGCCCCTGCCTGGCTTCCAGGAAGGAATACGCCTCGGCCGGCGTAACGATACGGGAGGGCAGGTAGCGTATATGCTCTACGGCTATGCCGGCGAACCAGTCCGCCGCCGTGGACACGGCCAGCATGCCGTCCATAACCGGAGACTGGTAGGTGACGGCCTTGAGCGCCCCGTCCTTCAGGAATTCAAAGCCGCGCCTCGTCGCCCCGTTGGCCACGCAGATCACATCTTCCCGATGGCGCTCCGCGAGCGCCCGCATGATGCCTTCTACGGGCGCCGCGTCGTCCGCCGATACTATGCCCTTGAGCCGGTCGCCGTAGCGGTCCAGCCAGGTAAGGACGGCCAGGCGGCTGCGCTCGCGGGCAAGCTCGGTGTAGCGCAGGTCAAGGCAGGCCATGCCTGGCGCTACCAAGCCAAGCTCGGTACGCAGGCCCCACACCCTCGCGAGGTAGGGCGAGGTGCCCGGCTTATGGCTGATGACGCAGTAGCCGCCCTCCCCGCCCATGAGCCCGGCGAAATGCCTGGCAAGGAGCCGGTGCTGGCCCCAGTCGTTAGGCCCCGTCCAGGCTACGATAGAGGCGTAGGCCTCCGCCTCCAGGGATTGGTTGCTTGCTATGACGGGTATGCCCGCCGCGGCGAAGCGCCGGAAGCATTCCGTAGCGAGAAAGGGCTCCACGGGTACGAAGATGACCATATCCGGCCGCGCGCGTATAAGCTCGTCGCTTATCGACGCCTGGCGCTCGTTATCCCAGCCGGAGTTCCATACCCGCAGCGCCATGCCCTGGCGGGCGGACTCCGCGGCAAGGCCCTGTTCGTACTCCGTCCAGTAGGGGTGCACGTAGGGCAGTACAGCGGCCAGCTTCCGTCCCTTTGGGCCGCCCGCCGGCGCCGCCGGCACGGAACTCCGTGGCGTATGCCATCCTACGTACTCGGCGTCATACCAGCGCCGCGAATCGGTCTCGGGGTAGCGTGAGGGATCATCCGGCCGCGGGGGAATAGCGGAGAGTACGGGGTCCCAGAGCATCGATCCGCGGGGCAGGCTATGCATGGAAGCAGTATAACCCGGACTATCGTCGAGCGCGGCTATAATAATGCGACATAACAAGGCGTTTATTCTTGACATTTTACGCTTGATGGTAAAATATTTATCCAAAATATTCACCTTAGTTTAACTTACAAGGGTCCACATGAAAAAGCCTACGCTCAAGGATATTGCAGACGCCTCCGGCGTATCGGTCACGACGGCGTCGCTGGTGCTTTCGGGCAAGGGAAGGATATCCGAATCCGTACGGAGCTCCATCCTAGACGCGGCGACCCGGCTAGGCTACGGAAGGAAATACATCATAGCCCAGCCGGGCAAGCGACCGGCCGTAGGCATACTCCTCAATATAGATCCGAGCTGGGCCTTCGTCTGGTGGTTCATACGGCCCATCATCGCCGAGATCGAGAAATCCTTCGCGCTTAAGGGCTACGACGTCGGGCTCGTGCCTATATACGATGCCTTGCCCGAAGAAACGCTCTTAGAACGCATACTGCAGGGTTCGTACAAGGCCATATTCACGCTGCATTACGGCAACGAGCGGCTGTTCAAGTCTCTCGAGGAACGGAACGTTCCCGTCATCGTCATCATGAACGGCAATTTCCAGGACCGCTTCCACTCCATACTGGTCGATGACTTTCAAGGCGCGTACGAGGGCATTATGCACCTCATAAAGCTGGGGCACCGCGACATACTCTACGCGGGAACCGAGAGGATGGATCTGCCTAAGCTGATGACGGACCGCTACTATGGCTTCTGCAAGGCTTTGGAGGAATCGGGCATAGCGGTGACGCCCGAAGGTTACCTGAACTGCGAGGCAGCCAATACCCAGCACCTCGAAGCGAGCCTTAGGGAAATTTTCTCCCGCCCGCGCAGGCCAAGCGCCATCTTCGCCATAGAC
>JBFZES010000273.1:0-2612 GCA_041306725.1 Spirochaetaceae bacterium
CCGGCATGCCTGACGAGGCGCCGCACCCGCTCAGGCTCGGCGAGCGCCAGCTCAAGGTGCTCGGGCGCGAAGCGGTTCGCCGCCTCGGCCAACGTTTCCTCCATAGAAGAAGCCGCGCCGCCAACGCCGTGCTCGCAGGAAAAGGCCCAGGACCGAGATAAGGCGCTCTCCGCGTTGTCCGCGGAGGCCGGGCTCATGGCCCTAAGCTCCTTCAGTGCAAAAGCCAAAGCCCCTTCCACGGCGCGAATCTGCGACTCGTCGGCGCAGGCCAGGCAAGCGAGCGCGTCGGGGTCGTGCTCCGCCTGCGCCAGAAGGTCCCAGGCCAGGGCGCGCGGGTCAGCGCTGCCGTCGCTCAGTATAAGGAGCTCGCTCGGCCCCGCGGGGGCGTCGGTGCGTACCACGGCCTGGGCCTGAAGCTTGGCGGCAGCCACGTAGCGGTTGCCCGGGCCCACGATAAGGTCGCGGGCGGACAAGGGTCCCGCGCCGTAGGCGAAGGCCGCTATGGCCTGGGCGCCGCCCGCCGCTAGGAGCAGCCGGGCATCGGCCAAGGCGCAGGCGGCCAGAATGGCTGGCTCGGGCCGCGGGCAGGCCACGGCCACGTCGCTTACGCCCGCGCTTCGGGCCACGAGGGCCGTCATGAGCACGCTGGAAGGCAGCGGAAAGCGGCCGCCCGGGGCATAGCAGCCTGCCCGCTCCACAGGCACGAGCTCATGCCCCGCCCTGCCCCCCGGTATGGCCATGGAAAGCGGGCTAAGGCAGGCAAGCTGCGCCTTAGCGAAGCCCTCAATGCGTCCGGCCGCCCGCTCAAGCGCCTCGCGCTCCGCGGCCGGCAGGCTTAGGAGAGCCGCCTTGAAGTCGTCGGGGCCGTACCAGAGCCTGCCGGCATTGCCGTCCAGCTCGGCGGCCAGGCGCGCAAGCGCAGGCTCGCCGCCCTCGCGCACCGTCTCCATGATGGCCCGCGCGCGCGACTCGGTAGCCGGGTCCAAGGCCGACAGGCGCCGCGTGTTTATGTCCTCGAGGCGAACGCGCCTCAGTGTATGCTGCTCTTCCACGGCTCTCCGCCTTTCTGCTCGTAGGGCCGCTTAGCGTTGCCCGGGCGCCTGGTAAGCCTCAGCGCCCGCTCGTCGAGCACGCGCTCCGCCTCCTCGAGGCTCGAGCCTTCCTTGGCAAGCTTTACCGACGCGAAATAGATGAGGTCGGCGGCTTCCTCGGCGCTGCGGCGCGGGCCTTCCGCCTCGGCCAGCTCGGCGGCCTCCTCGGCCAGCTTGGCGGCCAGGAGGCCGTTCTCGCGGAAGAGCCTGGCCGAGTAGGAGCCCTTGGGCTCCGCTCCCGCGTCGGCCTCGGCCTTGCGGCCCGCCACCGTGCGCTCCAGGCGCGAGAAGCCTGAGTCCGCCCTATCGTCCAGGCCCAGGGCCGGAGGCGCCCAGCATGAACGCGTGCCGCGGTGGCAGAAGCCCCTGCCGTTCTGGCGCACCACGAAGCGCAGCGCGTCGCGGTCGCAGTCCGCGTCCACGCGCAGGAGTTCCTGGGCGTCGCCGCTGGACTGCCCCTTGCGCCAGAGCCCGCGCGTGCGCGAATGGTACACGCCGGCGCGCTCCGTAAGCGCCGCCTTAAGGCTTTCCTTGTCCGAGTACACGAGGCCGAGCGCTATGCCCCGCTCGTCGCACACCACCGTGGGCCACAGGCCGTCGGGCCGGTCGGAGCGCAGGCAGGCGGCGAAGGCTTCCGCCGGATCCAGGATGCCCTTGTACATGGCCATGCCCGCCTGCACGTCCGCGCCAAGCGCGTCGAGCTCGGCTACCTCGGCGGCGTCGCGCACGCCGCCTGCGAAGCACAGCCTGCCTTCGTACGAGAGCCCCCTGGCATAGGCCAGCATGTCCTTGGCGTAGCCTAAGTCCAGGCCGCCAAGGCCGCCTTCCCGCTCTATGGACGTAAGGAGGAAGCCCCCCGCGTAAGGCGCAAGCTCCTTCAAGCGCGACCGTACGTCCACGCCGGTGTCCGCCTGCCAGCCTTCCACGGCGAGCTTGCCCCCGCGCCCGTCCAGGGCCGCTATAATGCGCTCGCGGGGAAAGGCGGAGAGGAACTCAGGCTCGGCCCTGGTGCCCACCATGACGGCCTGGGCGCCTGCGTCGAGCAGCATCGTCAGGGTATCGGCGTCGCGCACGCCGCCGCCCACGCGGCAGGAGGCGCGGCGCAGCATTGTGCGTATGAGCTCAAAGTTATCGCCGCGCCCTAGGGCCGCGTCGAGGTCTACCACGGCTATTTGACCATAAATGCCGTAACGGTCGCATAGTTCCAAGGGGTCGCCGCAATCCATCTCGAAGGTCTTGCCCCCGACCAGTTGCACGGCCCTGCCGCCCATGATGTCGATAGAAGGAATAATCATACTCGTACCTCCGCGCCGGCCTGGCGCAACGCAAGCTTAATTTCGCTTATGGCTAGCTCGCCCCGGTGCAAGGCCCCGGCGAGCAGTGCGGCCGAAGCGCCCGCCGCCACGCCCTCGACGATATGCTCCGCACTAGCCACGCCGCCCGAGGCGACGATGGGCACGGAGCCCGCGGCCAGCAGCGCGCCGCGTATGAGCTCAAGATCGTAGCCTAAGCCCGTGCCGT
>JBFZES010000274.1:0-4506 GCA_041306725.1 Spirochaetaceae bacterium
AGGTGCTCAACGCCAAGAACCACGCCCGCGAGGCCATGATCATAGCGGAGGCGGGCTCTAAAGGCGCCGTCACCATAGCCACGAACATGGCGGGCCGCGGCACCGACATAAAGCTCGGCGGCAACCCCGAGTTCCGCGCCCGCAAGCGCGCCGGCACGCAGGCGGACGAAGCCGCGTACCAGAAGGTGCTCGCCGAGGAATACGCCTCCTGGCGCAAGGATTACGAGGCAGTGAAGGCGGCGGGAGGCCTTTACGTCATAGGCACCGAGCGGCACGAGTCGCGCCGTATCGATAATCAGCTGCGCGGGCGCTCGGGGCGCCAGGGCGACCCCGGCCGCTCCCAGTTCTTCATATCGCTGGACGACGAGCTCATGCGCCTCTTCGGCACCAACCTCAAGGGCCTTATGATGAAGGTGGGCATGAAGCCCGGCGAGCCCATATACCATCCCCTGCTCAACCGCACCATAGAGAACGCGCAGAAAAAGGTGGAAGAGCGCAACTTCGAGATACGCAAGCACCTCTTGGAGTACGACGACGTGCTTAACCAGCAGCGCAGGTTCATCTACGACCAGCGCAACGACATCGTGCGCGATGACGACATAGCGGCGCGCGCCGTAAGCGCTTCCGTGGACATGCTGCAGGGTTTCATAGACGCCTATCAAACCGCCATGCGCGCCAACCAGCAGGCGGCCTACGCCGCCCTGCAGGATGAGCTCAAGATGGCCTTTGGCCTGCAGCTGCCTTACCGCTCCGATTCGCCCGAGGCCGCCAAGCCCGAGCTCCTGCAGGCTGAGGTAACGAGGCTCTTGGAGCAGGATATAGAGGAGAAGCGGGCGGCCGCCGGCAGCGACAACCTCAACCACTTCCTGCGCTGGAAATACCTGTCCACCATCGACCAGAAATGGCTCGACCACCTGGAGAACATGGAAGCCCTGCGGGAAGCCGTGTACCTCCGCCACTACGCGCAGAAGAATCCCCTGCTCGAGTACAAGCTCGAAGGCTTCGACATATTCGACCGCATGATAGAGGACATTCGCCGCTCGGTGGCCAGCACCCTCTTCCTCGTGCGCATACAGCGCCAGGAAGAGCGCTCTATACGCCCCGTGGTATCCGGAGAGGTAACGAGGCACGATGAAGTCGGGCAATTCGGCGGGGCGGCCGCGTCCGGCGCCGCCATGGTACAGTCCGCCAAGGCCCAGGCCGCGTCGGGAGCCATGGCCCAGGGAGCCTCGCGAAGCGCTCAGGTGGTGCGCACGGTGCCCAAGGTGGGCCGCAACGACCTCTGCCCCTGCGGCTCGGGCAAGAAGTATAAGCATTGCCACGGCGCTTAAGCCGTATCGTTTAATCCGTGTCGCTTAACTGGCGCGAGATAGACCTGGTACTGGGCGAGCTCGACCTCATCGGCGCCCAGGTGCAGAAGGTCGTGCAGCCCTCCTACGATACCCTCGTGCTGTCGCTGTACAAGCCGGGCAGGGCCTGCGAGCTTTTATTTTGCGTGGCGCACGGAGCGTGCCGCCTGCACGAAAGCTTCATAGCGATACCTAAGGCCAAGAAGCCCCAGCGCTTTATGGAACTCTTGCGGGCACATCTGCGCGGCGCCCGCATCGAGGCGATAGAGCAGTTGGGAGCCCAGCGCATCGTGCGCCTGCGCATAGGCCGGGACGACGGCGAACGGCTGCTGTACGCGCGGCTCTGGTCTGGCGCGGCCAACCTCATCCTTACCAAGGGCGACGGAGAAATCATAGACGCCCTTACCCGCAAGCCCTCCAAGGGCGAAGTGGCGGGAGGCCATTACGCTCCTGAGCCGGGCGAACCGCCCGCCAAGGAATTCAAGGCGCGCGACTTCCCCGGCGAAGGCTCGTATAACGGCCGCGTAGACGCCTATTACGCCGAGCACGGCTCCGAGCTTTCCCGCGCGGCCCTCCTTGAGCGGGCGCGCAAGCACTTCGCGCAGCGCCGCGCCGGCCTGGAAAGCAAGCTTGCCGCGCTGGAGAAGAACGCGCGCGATTATGCGGAGCCGGAGCGCTTCAAGGAACTTGGCGACCTGCTCATGGCCAACATAGGCGCGGAACAAAGCGGCGGCGGCGCGGAAGTCGAGGATTTCTACCGCGGCGGCAGCGTATTCATTCGCCTGGACGGCTCGAAGAGCGTCGTCGAGAACGCGCAGGGCTATTACGAGAAGGCCAAGAAGGCGCGCTCTGGCCTTGGCGATACCCTTCTTGAGCTGGGCGAGGCCCGGAACGCCCTCGACGCGCTTGCGGCGGAGGAAGCGGCCATAGAGGCGGAGGAAAACCCCTACGCCATACGCGCTTACCTGGCCAAGCGCCGCAGCGCCCCCAGCGAGGCCCCTAAGCGCTATCCGGGCCTTTCGCTAGAGCTGGAAGGCTGGCTCATCCTCATAGGCCGATCGGCGCCTGAGAACGACCAACTCTTGCGCAGGCACGTGCGCGGCAACGACCTGTGGTTCCATGCGCGTGATTACGCGGGCTCCTATGTCTTCGTCAAGGCAAAGGCGGGCAAGAGCGTGCCCCTGTCCATCATGCTGGCGGCCGGAACCCTTGCCCTCTACTATTCCAAGGCGCGCAGCTCAGGCGGCGGCGACCTCTACTATACCCAGGCAAAATACCTGCGCCGGGCCAAGAACGGGCCAAAGGGCCTCGTGTTGCCCACCCAGGAGAAGAACCTGCATGTGAAGATAGAGGATGAACGGCTGCGATCTTTGCGCGCCTTAATAGGCAAGGACGCCGAATAAGAGCGCCGGGGTGCCGGCCTTTCGAGCCCGCTAGCGCCTAGCCCCGGCCGAATAAATCCTTGATCGTATCGCCTATATCGCCCACGGCCTTCTCTATGCCCTGCCCCAGGCCCGTCGCCAGCCTGGCTAGCGGATCGTCGGACTCCTCGAACTCCTTCTTATAGAAATCGAAGCCCGCCTTTATCTCCTCCTCGGGCTTCGCCTGAGACAGGCCCCGCTTGAGGTAGTTGCCGTCCAGTATGGCGCGGAAAGCGCCTGACGACGACCAGGACTTGAGTTCCTGTATGCGCTCCACCGGATAGGGGTGCGAGAGCCAGAGCTGATTCAAGAGTTTATGGATGCTGTCGAGCAAAGTCTTTTGGCTATCGTACTCCTGGGCCTGCTCGAAGAAATCGTTAAGGTTAACCTGGCTTAGATCCTCGCCGCCGGCCATGCGCATGAGGGCGTTGAGGCTCGGCTTCTCGTCCTGAATGGCCAACAGTTCCGCCCGGTCGGCGCTGAGCTCGCTCTTGCGGTTCCACTCGGCAAGCGCGGCTATGATAGGCCTAAGGAGCAATTGGGTTACGGGCAGCATCATAAGCGAGATATTCGTCAAGAGCCAGATGAGGGTCTTGTACAGGGTATGCCCGCTCATCACGTGGGCCATTTCGTGCGCCAGGACTGCCTTGAGCTCCAGTTCGTCGAAGCTGCGTACCAGCGAGCTGTTAAGCACGATGAAGGGTTCCTTTACGCCGAGCGCGCTCGCGTTGAAAAAAGGGCTTTGCGTTACGAACACGGTAGGCTTGTAGGGCCAGTCGAAAGTATCCGCCACCTCGGCCATGAGCGTATGCACGCGCGCGAATTGGCGCTCGCCTACTTTAACGGAGGAGGCGAGCTGCATAAGCTTAAGCGAGCGCTCCGTGCTTATGGATACCAGGGACGATACGAGCTCATCGAGCCCCTTGAGCTGCCTGAGGGCCCCAAGCGCGGCCCGGTCGGCGGGGTGCTCCCAGGAGCGTGGGTCGATATCGTAGAGCTTACGAATGCGGGGCACGAGCATGGCGCTTCCTCCAGATCGGCATGAGATTATTTATGGGCAGGTTCGGGCGCTTGTTCCGCCTTGGCCTTAATGGTCTTTATGACGAGCTCGCCGTCCTTTTCGCGCACCCGCACCGTAACGCCCGGGGGGCACTCGCCGCGCACCATGATGGTGGCCAGCGGATCTTCTATAAGCCGGGTGATGAGCCTCCGCATGGGCCTGGCGCCATAGGCGGCGTCATAGCCCTGCTCGGCGAGCAGATCGAGCGACTTCTTGTCCAGCTCAAGCGCCACGCCGCGCTCGGCCAGGCGCCGCCTCAGGCCCTGTAGCTCAAGCTCAAGCACGGCGCGCACCTGTTCGCGGTCGAGGGGATGGAAGACCACCACCTCGTCCACGCGGTTGATAAACTCGGGATTAAAGAGCTTCTTAAGCTCGGCGAGGGCGGCGCTCTTCACCGACTCGTAATCGAAACGCACGTCCTCCGCCCCGAAGCCAAGCCGCGCGCCCCGGGTAATGTCGCGCGTGCCGGCGTTGCTCGTCATGATAATGACCGCGTTCCTAAAGGACACGCTGTGGCCGAGGTTGTCGCGAAGCTCGCCTTCCTCGAGGAGCTGCAGGAGCAGGTTGAACACGTCGGGATGGGCTTTCTCTATCTCGTCGAAGAGCACGACGCTGTAGGGCTTGCGCCGCACCCGCTCGGTGAGCATGCCGCCCTCGTCGTAGCCCACGTAGCCCG
>JBFZES010000275.1:0-4168 GCA_041306725.1 Spirochaetaceae bacterium
ACTCAATATTCGCCACCATCTCTTCTATTGATGCCGACGATTCAACGACGCTCGCGGCTTGATCATTAATAAGGCGACCGAGAGTCTCGATCCCTTCGACTATGCCGTCTACGGCATCGCCTGCCGCCCGGGTGCCCGTCGCCTGGTTAGCCGCAAGGCGGCGTATCCCTTCTATGTTTGAGGCGATCTGGTGAACCGCCGCCGCGGTTTCCTCCATATTTGAGGCAAGGGCTAGCCCCGTGCTGCCTAGGAATAATGCTTCTTTTTTAACCGTGCCTACGATATCGCCGATCTTTTCAAGGGTTTGGTTAAAGGATTCGGTCATCTGGCCGACTTCGTCTCGGGTTTGGACGGGGACCCGTCGGGTCAAATCCGCTTCTCCTTCGGCGATTTCACGGAGTATATCCCGGGCAAGGTCGATAGGCCGGACTATGGCCTTACCCGCAACCATGGCGAGGATGGCTACGAGGGCGGACACGGTCGCTACGAGTATAGCCATGGCTGTCATGGATTCACGCTGCAGTTTCCCCAAGATGGAGATATCCAGCCCGAGTCTCATCATGCCCTGTAATTTTTCCCCGGCGGGGTCAAGCAAAGGGCTGTAGGTCAGCAAGCGGGAATTCCCGGAAGGAAGCTCAACGCGCGTTTCCCCGGCTTCGATGCGCTTAAAGATTCCAGGCTCCTTAAGCTTTCTAAGCTGATCTTGTTCTTCAGGCAGTGAAGTCTGGACCAGCGTATCCTTTTCATAAAAAGCCACGTCTCCGGAAATAAGGGGATTGATGGCTTCAAGGAGCGCTTGGTCAAGATTGTAGCCTATCTGGAATGACCCGATTACCCGATTTCCGTCTTGGTCGCGAATCGGCACGAAGGCTCGGACTGCCAAACCGGAAGATCCGAATTCAAAGCCTCCCAATTCTCTTCCCGCAAGAGTAGCCGCGATGGAGCCGTTTCCACTCTTGTCGTCCCCGAATTTTCCCGGATTATGCGCCCGCAGAAAAACCTGGCCATTTTCGTCCCCATATTCCAGTATTGTGACGCCATAATTATTTTTTAGGTCAGCGAAGATAGCCTGGAGGGCTTCGTTCAGGCTATCGCGATCGCCTAAGCGGAACGGTTCAAGCAAATCCGCTTTCCCAGCGTACATACGGGCTAAGGCAAGGGCTTCGTCCTGCTTTGATTTAAAGAAATAAGCTGAGAAGGAAAGCGCGTGCTCCGTTTTGCCCTTGAGTACGGTGCGAAGGCCGTCTTCCGCCTTAGCGCTGAGATAGAAGGAAATGGCGACGACGGGAATAAAGGAGAGCGTAAACGAGAGGAAGAACAATTTGCTGCGAAGGCTGAAAGCGCGCTTCATGGTGTCCCCTTTATAGACCCCATTGCCGCCGCTAATGCGTACGGGTCGAGTCGTTGCTGTTCGCGTTTTACAAACGAGTACCATTATGCTGGCAAAAACCGCGGTCATTGATTTTAGGTGTCTATTTTTACGCTGTCAAGCTAAAGGTGGCTTCATCGCACGGTTCCCGTTGAACCCTGCGTCAACAGAATGCTTTTATGCCTTCGTAGGCGTATTAAGCCACCTAGCATACGAGGAGATCCTGAATCGATTTCTTGATTTTTAAATAGTGCATTTTCGAACGAAAATCCGACGCGCCTCCAAACGGCCAGCGCAAGCCAGACGCTCAAAGCACCAGCGAAATATCTGCGCAAAGCCCTTAACCAGGCTTGCGCGACTGGAAAAACCCGGGTGGGCCGATTGAGTAATAAAAGCGCCGCGGGCCGCTTACAGCCCCTCGTTCGCGTGCCGGGAAATGATTTCCTCCTGGTGGTTGCGGTCCAGGTCGACGAAGTAGTCGGAGTACCCCGCCACCCGTACGAGGAGGTCGCGGTAGTCTTCGGGCTTTTTTTGGGCGGCCCGCAGGGTATCGGTATCCACGACGTTGAACTGCACGTGGTGCCCTCCGAGCTTGAAGTAGCCGCGCACGAGGGCCGAAAGGCGCTGAAGGCCGTCTTCTCCTTCCAAGGCCCCGGGTAGGAAGCGCTGATTGAGGAGGGTGCCGCCGGTGCGGGCCTGGCCGAGCTTGCCTAAGGACTTCATTACCGCCGTAGGCCCCTTGCGGTCAGCGCCTTGGGATGGGGAGGTGCCGTCCGACAAAGGCAACCTGGCGCGCCGTCCGTCCGGGGTGGCGCCGGTCTTGAGCCCGAAGTATACATGGCAAGTAGTGGACAGAAGGTCGATGTGGTAGGTGCCGCCGCGCGGCGAGGGGCGTCCATCCAGAAGCTTAAGCAGGGTGTCGATTATCCTGACGGCGATGGCGTCCGCGCGCTCGTCGTCGTTTCCGTACTTGGGAGCCTTATTGGCAAGGAGGAGCCGCAAATCCTCGCGGCCCTTCCAGTCCCCCGCTAGGGTTTCGAGCAGGGAGTCCCAGGAGAGGCTCCGCTTGCCGTAGACGAATTCGCGTATGGCCGCCAGGGAATCGCTGAGCGTGCCGAGGCCGACGAATTGGATATAATCCGTATTGTACTTCGCGCCGCCGTCATAGTAATCGCGGCCCGAGCCTATGCAGCCATCTATAAGCGCCGACAGAAAGGGCGCGGGGGTGAGGCGCGCGTACATGCGGTCAAGATAGTCCGATACCCGGAGCTTGGTACGGAGCACCGCCGCGAGCTGCGCCTCAAAGGCGGCATAGAGCCCCTCAAAATCAGCGAACTGTCTTGCGTCGCCCGTAGCCGGGCCAAGCCGCTTTCCGGTATCCGCGTCTATTCCGTCGTTCAGCGCGAGGAGGAGCGCCTTGGGAAGGTTTAGGTAGCCATGCAGTATGTATGCTTCCTTGCCGAAGCAGCCGGTCTCTATGCAGCCTGAGGTGCCGCCTTCGCGCGCGTCGGCCGCATCCTTGCCCATGCCTATCATGGCCTGGGCTACCTCGTCCGCGTTGAAGAGGCTTGGGTAGCCGTTGCCGTTCCGTATAACCCGGCAGGCTTCCCTAAGGAGCCTGTCTGGCGTCTTGGCCGATACCTGCAGATTAGCCTGGGGCTGGAGCAGCCTGAGCTCGTCGAGCACTTCCAAAGCCACATAGCTGAGCTCGCCCGAGGCGTCGTCTCCCGCCCGCGTAAGCCCCCCCAGGTTAATATTGGTAAAGTCATTATAGGTGCCGCTTTCGGCGGCGGTCACGCCCACCTTGGGCGGGGCGGGCGTATTGTTCACCTTGATCCAGAGGCAGGAAAGGAGCTCCTTGGCTTCTTCGCGCGTAAGGCGGCCGGCTTTGAGGTCGCGCTCGTAGAACGGCCCTATATGCAGATCAAGCCTCCCTGGGCTCATCGCGTCCCAGCCGTTCAGTTCAGTGATCGTGCCGAGGTGGCAGAACCAATAGGCCTGCAGCGCCTCCCAGAAGTCGCGCGGCGCTTGGGCCGGAACCCGCCTGCATACCTCGGCTATGCGCGTAAGCTCGGCCGCCCTTCGCGGGTCCGCTTCCTTCGCCGCCATGGACTCGGCGAGTTCCGCGTGGCGCCAGGCGAAGCGTATGGCCGCGTCGCAGGCTATGGCCATAGCCTTGAGCTCCTCGTCCTTGTCCAAGGCGTCGCGGTCGGCCGCCCAATCGATGGTCGCGCGCGCCAGTTCTATCTCGGCCTTAGCCTGGCTAAGTCCCCGGCGATAGATGGTTCCATCCAGGGCCGTGTGGCCCGGAGCCCGCTGCTCCATGAACTCGGTAAAGTAGCCGGCTTCGTAGTATGCGAGCCAGCCGTCCGGGAGTTCCGAGAAGGCCCGGTCGCGCATGCTCCGGCCCCGCCAATAGGGTATGACCGTTTCGCGGTAAGCGGCCAAGTCTTCCTCGTTTACCGCGTAGCTGGTCATGGCCCGGGTAGAGAGTATGCGCAGGTCTTCTTCGGAGTGGCAGGTGAGCTCCGGGAAGGAAGATACCGCCTTGGGACGCGGCCCGCGCTCGCCCACGATGAGCTCGCCCTGTCCTATATAGATGGCTTTCCTGTCGCACAAGTTGTAGAAATTTCGGGCCCGCAGCATGGGCGCGGAGAGTTTGCCGGACCAGGACCGATAATACTCGGTCGTGAGCACTGACCGTTCCGCGGAGAAACTAGGGCGAGCGGCGTCGCTTTCGGCGCTCAAAGCCTGGATTCGTTCGGTCATATTAGGCTACTATGCGTACGCGTATGCCGC
>JBFZES010000276.1:0-3785 GCA_041306725.1 Spirochaetaceae bacterium
CATGCGGGAGGCCTCTCGCCTGGCCCCCACGGTGGTGATGAAGATAGGCAGGGGCGGCTGCCTCGCGCAATCGGGCTCAAAGCTCGTCCACGTATCGGGAGAGTCCGTCATAGCCGTGGATACCACCGGCGCCGGCGATTCCTTCGCGGCAGGCTTCCTCTTTGGGCTCCTCACGCAGCGATCGCTCAAGGATTGCGCCAAGTTGGGCAATCGCATAGCGGCCCGCGTCGTATCCGTAGACGGCTGCCGCTACGAATGCATAGACCGCGACGATATTTTAGCGGTAGTAAAGCATTCCTAGGCAAGCATTTAAGCCCGCCTTACAGCCCTGACGCCCCTAAGCCGCCCCCGAAGCAATTGACAAAAGCCCCCCACGCCCCTATTGTTGCGAAAACCGCGTACTATATGCGGTTATCTAAGCCTTCCAGAGGTAGGTGCAATGAAGGAAGAGTACCAGTTTCCGCTCGAAGATTACATGAGCCGCGAGCGCTTCGAACGGATTAAGGGCTTCGCTAAAGACAAGGAAACCCCTTGCCTTATCCTCGATCTCGATATCGTGCGGCAAAAGTACGAGGAATTGCGCAAGAACATACCCTTTGGCAAGGTATACTATGCGGTGAAGGCGAATCCCCACGACGAAGTCGTGTCCCTCTTAAAGGACTTAGGATCGAATTTCGACGTGGCCACGCGGTACGAGCTCGATCAGCTTCTGCGCCTGGGCGTAAGCCCCGACCGCATGAGTTTCGGCAACACGATTAAGAAAGAGAAAGACATCGCCTATTTCTACGAAAAAGGCGTGCGCCTTTACGCTACCGACAGCTTTGAGGACGTCGATAAGCTTGCCAGGGCGGCTCCAAAGGCCAAGGTATTCTTCCGTATCCTGACCGAGGGCTTAGGAGCGGATTGGCCGCTTTCCCGCAAGTTCGGCAGCCATCCGGAAATGACCCGCAACCTGATATTGCACGCGCGCGACCTGGGGCTTGAACCCTACGGCATATCCTTCCACGTCGGCAGCCAGCAGCGCGACATAGGCCAGTGGTCGACCGCGCTGTCCAATGTGGGCTCCATCTTCGCCTGGGCGGAGGATCACGGCATTAAGCTGAGCATGGTCAACATGGGCGGCGGCTTCCCGGCCAACTATACAGACCCCACCAACCCCATCGAGCACTATGCCGGCGATATAACGAGCTTCCTCAAGATGAACTTCGGCGAAGAGCTCCCCGAGATCATCATTGAGCCGGGCCGCTCCATGACCGGCGATTGCGGCGTCATCGTCACCGAAATCGTCAACGTGGCCAAGAAGAGCACCCATGACCTCTATCACTGGGTATTCTTCGACATAGGCAAATTCGGCGGCCTCATCGAGACCCTGGACGAGGCTATAAAGTACCCAATCTACTTTGAGAAGCACGGCCCCACGCTCGACATCATCATAGCCGGGCCAACCTGCGACAGCATGGACATCCTGTACGAAAAGCACTCCTACGATATGCCCGCGGGCACGAAGATAGGCGAACGCGCGTACATACTGACCACGGGCGCCTATACCCAGAGCTACAGCAGCATATACTTTAACGGCTTTCCACCCCTCACGTCTTATATATTGAAATAGCCGTTAGCGGCGAGCCTGAGAGGAAACGGTTATCGTCGCCGCTCGCGCGGCTGGCGGAACCGCCGCTAAGGTCTTAGGTACAAAATTGCCGTTAGCGGCGAGCCTTAGAGGAAGCGATTAAGGTCGCCGCTCGCGCGGCTGGCGGAACCGCCCCTCACGGCAGCCATCGCAGGGCCGCGCGCTTAAGCAAGCGAGCGGCCTTGCGTTATTGGGCGGCAGGGAGTACGATACGCTCCTGGAGACATAATGCTTAAGAAACACTATGAATCAGGATCCAATTCATGCAGGGTTACCTTTACCTTGAAGCGCGAGGAAGCCGCCGGGGCAGTCGAGGCCTTTCTCGTGGGCGACTTCAACAATTGGAATTCGACATCCTCGCCCATGCACCTGAATGCGGCGGGCAATTTCGAGCTTACCATACCCTTGCTTTCCGGGAATGAGTACCAGTACCGCTTCTTTCTCGATGGCTTACGCTGGGAGAATGACTGGAATGCCGACAAGTACGTAAACAGCCCCTATGGCGACGCTGAGAACAGCGTCGTGATCGTTTAAAATTACTCGATAGAATTGTAACTATTGACATTTTCGAAGATTACTTGTTTAGTATATACGTGAATGTATACGCGCCGCTGCGGCGCTTAAGCCTTAAAACCCACCGTGGAGGTTCATTATGAAGAAGCTTGCAATAGCGCTCACCCTGATCGCCCTCGTTTTTGCCACCGTTTCCGTAAGCGCTCAGGTAAAGGCCAAAGACGGCTTTTATTTTGCCGAGCAGACCGAGTTTTCCAATAGCGGCTGGCGGTATCAGGCCGTGATCGAAGTAAAGGGCGGCAAGATCGTTTCCGCTAACTGGAACGCGGTAAACCGCCTCGGCGCTGCCGATAAAAAGAGCTACGCGGCCGCGGGCAGCTACGGCATGGCCAAGGTAGCCAAGCAGGGCGAATGGGACGTGCAGGCTAAGCGCGTAGAAGCTGAGCTCGTCAAGCTCCAGGATCCCAGCAAGATAGCGCTTAAGGCCGACGGCAAGACCGACGCCATATCCGGCGTATCCATAACCGTAAAAGAGTTCATAGACCTCGCCGCGCAGGCGCTGGCCTCCGCTCCCGTCGCCAAAGGCAGCTATAAGAAGGACGGCTGGTTCTACTACAAGTCCCCCACCTTCGCCGGCGGCTACGCTCCCACCGCGCTTATCACCGTCGTGAACGGCCGCATCGTAAGCGCCGTATGGGACGAGGTATCGAATAAAGCCGGGGCCAAGACCAAGCTCGGCGCGGGCAAGGATTACGGCATGGCCAAGGTAGCCAAGCAGGGCGAATGGTTCGAGCAGGCCGCGCGCGTGCAGGCCGAGCTTATCAAAGAACAGGATCCCGCCAAGATCAAGGTAAAGGCCGACGGCAAGACCGACGCCATATCCGGCGTATCGGTGACCGTTAACGGCTTTATAAGCGCCGCCATGGAAGCCCTCCAGGCCGCCAAGTAAACTCTGCTCCGCGATGAAAAAAGCGCCCGAAAGCGGGCGCTTTTTTTTATTTCTCCGCTTGCTAGGAGGCGAGAGGGAAGCCGCGCGGACAAAAAAAAAAGAACGGTATGCCTGGACGTCGGTGCGCATACCGTTCGGGTGAGTCATACTCACGCTTATAGTATCGGCATGCGGCGCGGTCCTCTTTAGCGTTAGAATGAGCCGATTATAAAGGGGGAAAAGGCGAGGCGAGAGGCCGGCAGGCACGCGCGTCCGCAAAGCCCGCCAATTAGGCCCCGGCCAGCGGCAGGGCGAGCAAACGGCCATGCCAGCCCGCGCTCTGCGCGATTTCCTGGTAGAGCCGCGCGGATTTATCGAGGCTATCGCTAAAGTCCCTGACGCGGCCCCCCAGGAGTTCCTCAAGGGACGAGAAGAGAAAGCCTACGATGTCCTTAGCCGCGCTCCCCAATAAAAACGCGTCGATAGCGCCAAGTTCGTCGAGCAAGGCGCCGAGGGTTTCGCCGCCGGCGAGCCGGGCGCGCGCGACTAAGTCCAAGCCTCGTAAAGCGTTTTCCTCTATGTGCCTCAGCTCAAGGCATAGTTCGGCCTTAAGCGCGGCCATATCCGCCCCGCTATGCGCCGCCGCGCTATGTAGAGAGGCATTCTCTTCCAATTCCCGCCTTAATCTCTCATCGAGCTCTTCTCGTATGGCCG
>JBFZES010000277.1:0-10469 GCA_041306725.1 Spirochaetaceae bacterium
AACCCGCCTCGGCCCCTTCCGCCGACATCCTGTCGGCTCATCCTCGCTTTGCTCGGCGGGGCCTCGGTTCGAATCCCCCAGAGCGCAAACGATATAGCCTTGACAGTAGCTAGATGCCCAAAACTTAAATACGGAGAGGGGGGGATTCGAACCCCCGGTACCCTTGAGAGGTACAACTCCTTAGCAGGGAGCCCGATTCGGCCACTCTCGCACCTCTCCAAGGAGCAAACAGCAAGAATTGGTTGTGCCCACGTTTGCGGAGTAGGGGGGATTCGGTTTTCGTCGCTCGCGTCCTGCTCGCGCCTAAAACCCGCCTCGCCCTCTTCCGTCGCCATCATGGCGCCTCTTCCTCCCGTTGGTCGGCGAGGGTTCGGTTCGAATCCCCCAATGACCATACGGCATAGAAATCAACACCATCCTGTCGGCAGTACTACCGAACGGAGTAGGGGGGATTCGAACCCCCGGTACCTTTCGGTACAACGGTTTTCAAGACCGCCTCCTTAAACCGCTCGGACACCACTCCAATCCATGCCGGGGCAGGATAGATAAAATCGACGGCTCTGTCAAGAGCTGGGCTGCGCCGGGGCCGGTGCGGCCTCCAAGGCTCTTATCCTACCAAATAGCGTCCAATTTCGCTCAGTTCGGGGAACTTGGACAGAACGGTGGTCGAGCGCCCCGCTTCTTCCTTATCTATTTCAACGGTCTTCACATAGAGCTTGTTCACCGAATCGGCGAGTATATTGAGATTGGAACCGAAATTATTCACGACCATATCCCTAAGCACCCTGTCCTGCGAACCTAAGCGATCGGCGCCGGCGCCCATGCGCAGCACCTGTACGGTTTGCTTGCGGGCCGCGTTCACGAAGCGCGCCATGGCAAGGATAAGCATATAGAGTTCATCCAGGTGATAGCCCTGGTAACGGTAGTTGGCGGACTTTTCGGTAAGCTCCTCGATATGATTCCAGGTCGCGTTGTCGAGCACAAGCAGGGCGAGAGCCGTGCGCGTGAAGCGGTTCGAAATATTCGTACGGTAGTGGTGCCCGATAGTCTCGATTAGAGAATACACCTCGGGATTCTTGATCTGCATACTAACAGTATATCGTATTTGGCGAAATAGCGCTACAGAGCCCTGGCCAAAACTATCTTGCCCAGGGCTTGGCTTTAGGCTACTGTAGCCTATGCGCTCTACACATCCGCTATTCGCGCCTTTCCTTCTGCTTGTAGCCCTAAGCCTCGGCGCCTGCGGCATCCTAGAAGCCCCCGTAGCCCTTATGTATACGGACGTTCCGGAGATGGCCGTCTACGCGGCGGCGTTTAACATATCGCAAAATCGCTATAAAATTCACGTGAGTTTTGAGGAAGACCTGCCGGGAAGCCTCAGTAAACGCAAGGATAAGCCCAGCCTTGCCATAGGCCGATACCTGAAGAGCGCCGAGTCGCGCGCACAGTTCCAGTCTCTCGATTACCTCTTCACCGAACTGGTTATAAACCAGAGCGCCTTTTACCCCAGCCTCTTGGAGCTGGGAAACCTGGATGGCAGGCAGGTTTTATTGCCGGTATCCTTCAATTTGCCGCTTATACTCTTCGACACGAGCCGCGAAAAAGAAATACTCGACAATTTCATCATCAATATCGACGAGATACAGGCTCTTTCGGCGTCCTTTAACAAGCTTTCTAATCAGAGCTATTCTCAAATGGGCTTCGCGCCGCGCTGGTATCCTGAGTTCATGTATGAGCTCTTGAGGCTCAATGGCGCCAATTTCATGGAAACAAACCCGCTCAAATGGAGCAAGGAGGGCTTCGACTCAGGCTTGGCGTATGTGCGCGCCTGGTCGGATGAAAAAAACGGCTCGGCGCTTGCCGAAGACGACTTTCAGTTCAAGTACCTCTACCTGCCCGAGCACCGCTCGGTTCAGGAAGGCCGTATAGCGTTCTCCTATTTAAGCTCTTCCAGATTCTTTTCCATACCCGAGGAGCGCCGCGCTAGCCTCGCGTTTCGCTGGCTGGCCAAGGACGGCGTGGTTCCCGTCGCGGACGACCCGGTATTCGCCGGCATCCTGAGAGCCTCGCCCGCTAAAAGCGCCGCCGAGGCCTTCCTTAAGTGGTTCTTTTCGGAGGAAACGCAGCGCGGCTTGCTGGAGGACGCGCGCAAGCACCGCTCCATGGAGTCCTCTTTCGGCCTTGCCGAAGGCTTTTCGTCCATACGATCGGTGAACGAGAAGTCCTTTCCCCTTTTCTATCCCTCGCTCTTAGGCAAGATGCCGCCGGCGTCCTACCTTCAAACGGCCGCAAGCCTCCCCAGCGTTTGGCCGCTCATGAAGTCAGAAGTGCTGTTGCCCCTGCTGCTCGAGGCCACCGGCCCCACCCCCCCCAAGGATATCCACGCCGAGCTGGAAAAGCGCCTATCCGCATGGCTTATGCGCAGAGGCAAGCGCTAAGGTACCGGCGGCTAGAGAACTGCCCGTTCCCAGAGGGCAAAGAAATCTTCGTAATCCAGAGGCGTAACGCAGGCTACCGCCCGAGCCCGCAGTTCCGCTCCGCCCCGTACGCCCTTCAGGTACGAGCAGGCCTGCTTCCTGAACTCTACGCAGGCGCTATGTTCGCTATAGAAGCGCAGAGACAAGGCAAAGTGCTTGCGCGCAGCGGCTATTTTCATGGCCGGCGCGATAAGCGGCTCCGCTTCGCCCCGTAAAAGGGCGCGGCTTCGGGTAAAGATGAACGGATCGCCCATGACGCCGCGCGCGAACATCACGCCAGCCGCCCGGGGCCCTTCTCCCTGGCCTGACAGTATGTCTAACGCGTCCCCTGGAGAAAAAAGATCGCCCGAGGCGAACACGGGCACCGGCAGCGCGGCGGCCAGGCGGCTAAATGCCGATCGATCCGCCCTTCCCGCGTAGCCCTGCGCCCGGGTGCGTGCATGCAAAGTCAGCGCCTTAGCGCCTCCGGATACGGCCGCCGCTCCCGCTTCCAGGTAATTAATGGAGTCCTCGTCCCAGCCCAGGCGTATCTTGGCCGTTATAGGTACGCCGACCGCGTTTGACATGGCGCGGACTATGGCTTCTATGCGGCCGGGGTCTTTCATAAGCGCCGAGCCCGAGCCGGTCTTGACGATTTTCGGCACGGGGCAGCCGCAATTAAGGTCGATGATAGCGGGCTTCCAGCGCCGGGCTACCAATTCCGCGGCCCGCGCCATGGTGTCGGGATCGGAGCCGAAGAGCTGCACCGCGTACTCGCCCTCGTTTTCCGCCCGCTCAAGCAATACTTCGGTCTTGTCCGAGCCCCTGGTAAGCGCCTCGGAGCTTACCATTTCCGTAAAGGCAAGGTCGCAGCCCGCGTCCGCGCATACGGAACGGAAGGCCGCGTCGGAGTAGCCGGCTACCGGCGCGAGGAAGAGGTTACCCTTCGTCGTATAGGAACCTATGCGTATGGGCGTATGGAGGGTCATGCGCTCTCCTGTAGAGGCACGCGCCGGCCGCATAAAGGGCAGAGCATATCGGGCGGCTTGGGCCTCCCGATATGCTCTGCCTAATCGATCACGGACTTCGGCGCGCGCGGCGCGTTATACGGGCAAGCGGAAGAAGCGGCAGGCATTCTCATAGCAGGCCTGCGCTACTTCCTCGACGGGCAGGTCGAGCAGCATGGCCAGGTCATCGACCGTAGCCGGGAGGTATTCGGGCTTATTGCGCTTGCCCCTGTATTTTGACGGCACCATGAAGGGCGCCTCGGATTCGACGAGTATGCGGTCAAGCGGCACTTCGCGCACGGTGTCGTGCAGGTTCCTGGCGTTCCTATACGTAAGGTTGCCCGCGAACGAGAAGTAGAGATTGAGCTCAAGCGCCCTGCGCGCGTATTCGGCGTCCTCGGAATAGCAGTGGAGCACGCCGCCCGCGGGCGGAAGGCGATCCCGCAGCACATCGAGCACGTCCCTGCCCGCCTCTCGATTATGGATTATTACCGGGAGGTCGTGACGGGCCGCCACGTCGAGCTGGTCGATAAACAGTTCTATCTGGCTGTCCTTATCGCCGTAGCGATGGAAATAGTCCAAGCCTATCTCGCCGACGGCGACGACGCGGGGAAGCTTCAGGGCTTCCTCCAGCTTATCCTGCCAATCGCGGCCAGGGCTGGCCACTTCGGAAGGCGAAACGCCCGCCGCATGGTACACATGCTCCGCAGTCTTGAGGTTGTCGTATACCTGGAAAAAGTCCACCAGGCTATTGCAAATGCTCACAAGTTTGGCCACGCCGACCTGTTTGGCCTGCTGGCATACGAGGAGCTGTTCTATCGGGTCATCAAAGATGAGCCCGATATGGGCATGAGTGTCGAAGTAACGCATCTGTCTTCCATTGGGAATTGTGATGAGGGAGCCCGATAACGGGTACCCTGAATGTAACACGCCAGCGGCCTGGCGTCAACAATCGAGTTTCTACATGCGAAACGACTCGCCAAGGTAGATTTGGCGCGCCAAGTCGGAGCTCAGTATGGCCTGCCTGTCTCCGGAAATAAGGATTTCCCCGCGGTGTATGATGTGCGCCTCGTCGGTGATTTCCAGGGTATCGCGCACGTTATGGTCGGTTATGAGCACGCCTATGCCCTTTTCGGCCAGGCGCTGGACTATGCCCTTGATCTCATGGACGGCTATGGGGTCTATGCCGGCGAAGGGCTCGTCGAGCAGGAGGAATTTCGGCTGTATGGCTAAGGCGCGCGCCAGTTCAGTGCGCCGCCGTTCCCCGCCGGATAGGGTGTAGGCGTATTGCCGCCGCAGTGGGGCTATGCCGAACTCTTCAAGGAGGCCTTCGAGGGTAGCTTTCCGCCCCTTCGCGTCCAGGTCGTTACGCGACTCGAGTATGGCCAGCACGTTTTGCTCTACCGTCATCTTGCGGAAGACGGAAGGCTCCTGCGGCAGGTAGGCTATGCCCAGGCGCGCCCGTTGATACATAGGCAGGCTCGACAGCCGGTGATGGTCAAGGTATACGGCGCCGGCATTGGGCCGCAGGAAGCCGACTATCATGTAGAATACCGTGGTTTTGCCGGCCCCGTTTGGGCCCAAGAGCCCGACTATCTTGCCGGTTTCCATGGAAAAGGACAGCCCCTTAACCGCGAGCTTCCTGCCGAAGCGCTTTTCGAGCGACCGCGCCTCCAGGATATGGGAAAGGCCGGCCTCGAGAGCCTGAGGCGGCACATCGTCATACTCGACGCCGCGGCGTTCGCCGGCCTGTACGCTCATGGCGCTTCCCCCGGGGCCGCGGCGCCTGAGCCGTCGGGCAGGCTAGCGCCTTCCAAGCTGCCGTTGGCCGAATCCGCGTTCACGCGGCCGGATACCGCCCCGTCTAAAACTATATCCTCGGTATCGAGCCGCACGCTTATGAACCGGGCCTTGTACTCGTCGTCGCCTCGCCTCACGGCGGGGGAACCGCTTAGCTCCAAGGTATTGGCGGCGCGGTCGAAGCGCGCGAACTCGGATCGCGTAGCTATGCGGTCTTTCAAGATGCGCGCGTTAATCTGAATAATGGCGATATCCTTCGCGTCGTCATGTTCTATATAATCGCCTTTAATGACGACGCCGTTCTTAAGATCCTCCATAACGGAAGGCCCGGTAAGCCGCGTCAGTTTATCCTGCCTATCATAGTAGAGCGCGCCCGTGCTGAGCTTAAGCCCCCGCTCGGGGTCATCGACCTCCACGGCGCCCCGGCAGCGTATATAGCGAAAATCGTCGCCATACAGCTCTATGCGGTCGGCCCGTATGGTCATGCTGCCGGTTACGACGAGGGCCTGGCCCTCGAGCACCACGTTCTCCTTGCCCTTGGACATGGATCCGCTCATTATCGAGGCTGAAAAGCTGAAATCCTCGGCATGCAGGGAGAGCGCGCAACAGAGCGCTATGCAGAGAGGGATAGGGAAAGCGCGCACGGCTATTCCTCCGCCCCAGAGAGCGCGGCGTCGCTCAGGCTACCCTGGGCTTGATTCTCAAAGGAAAACGAGCGGCGCGCCGCGTCGGCGCTAAACCCCGCTCCTTGTATACTCGTGCCGTCGCCGTCCCGCACCCGCGTTACCACATCGGCTCGGCTTGTGAGCAGCTTAGTATCCCCATCCCAGCGGAGAAAACCCGACTGCACGAGCAACTCATCCTTGGCGCGGAAAAATTCCACCGAGCCGCTTAAGGCCGCGCTCTCGGTAGCGGGGTAATAGCTTACGCCGGCGCTGCTGCCCTCCGCCACGAGCTCGCCATCGTCGCCGTACTCGCGGAATTTCACGGCGGAGAACTCGATTTTCTCGTTATCATTATAGGACGCGGCGGTATCCGCCTCCAGCGTATAGCGGGGGCTGCCGTTCTCCACCACCGTGTGCTTTAAGCCATAGAGCACGCTGTCGGGCATGCCCTCGCCCAGCTCCTCCGACAAAGCCGCGCCGTAATCGAGGGAACACCCTCCCAAGGCCAGGGCTCCCGCGAGCGCGCATAGCCACGCGTAGCGCCTGAGTCTATGCACGCTTTTTACCGTACTCGAGCGAGGCCTTGATAAAGGCGGAAAAGAGCGGGTGCGGCGCTACGGGGCGCGACTTGAACTCGGGATGGAACTGCACGCCCACGCCCCAGCCATGGTCGGGCCACTCAAGGCTCTCGACGAGCTCGCCGTCGGGCGTAAGGCCGGCTATGACCATGCCGGATTTTTCGTACTCCGCCCGGTATACATTGGAAAACTCGTAGCGATGCCGGTGCCGTTCGGATACCACCGTGGAACCATAGGCGAGGGCGGGCTTGGAGCCCTCCTTAAAGTGCGTGTCATTGCGGCCCAGCCTCATGGTGCCGCCGAAATTCTTCACGTCCACCTGGTCCTCTAGGAGGCTTACGACCGCGTGCGCGCTATCCTGGTTGAATTCCGCCGAGTCGGCGTCGCCCCAGCCCAGCACGTTCCTGCCCCACTCTATGGCCATGATCTGCATGCCAAGGCATATGCCGAAGTAGGGCATCTTGCGCTCGCGGGCCCAGCGGGCCGCCGCCACCATGCCGTTTATGCCGCGCTGGCCGAAGCCGCCGGGCACGAGGATACCGTCCACGCCGGCGAGCAGCTGGGCATGGTCTACGCCAGGCTCCTCGAAGCGGCTTGAGTCTATGCGCACGAGCTCCACGCCCGCGTCGTTGGCTATGCCGCCGTGGCACAGCGCTTCCCACACGGACTTGTAGGCGTCGTGCAGGTCCATGTATTTGCCTATCACGCCTATACGGGTATGGCGCTTAGGCTCCCGTATGCGCCGCACCACGTCGCGCCAGGCGCGCAGGTCGGCGTGGCGGCTCTCCACGTTCATTTTTTTAAGGAGAAACTGGTCGAGGCCCTGTTCGCTGAATACCAGGGGTATTTCGTATATCGTCGTGCTCACGTCGTGGGCCGATACGACGCCTTCGAACTCCACGTTGGTAAAGGCGGCTAGCTTGCGCTTTAGGGATTCGTCGAGGGCCTTTTCGGAGCGGCACACGAGTATGTCGGGCTGTATGCCCACTTCCTGCAGCTCCTTAACCGAATGCTGGCTGGGCTTGGTCTTGAGCTCGCCGCCGGCCACCTCAGGCACCAGGGTCACGTGCACGCTGATGGCGTTGGTCCTGCCCTGCTCATGGATGATCTGCCTTGCGGCCTCAAGGAAGGGTATGCTCTCCATATCGCCAACGGTGCCGCCTATCTCCACGATGGTGATATCGACGTCGGGCTCCTTGCCCGTGGCGAGCACGCGCGCCTTGATCTCATCGGTGATATGGGGCACCACCTGTACCGTGCGCCCGAGGAAGCGGCCTTCGCGCTCCTTGTTGATAACGTCGCGGTACACCTGTCCCGTCGTTATGGAGTTGGCGCGGGATATAGGCGCGTTGGTAAAGCGGGCGTAGTTGCCCAAGTCCAGGTCCGTTTCGGCCCCGTCGTCGGTAACGTACACTTCGCCATGCTGGTAAGGATTCATCGTACCCGCGTCCACGTTGAGGTAGGGGTCGATCTTCATCATGCGGACCGATAGTCCGCGGGCCTCGAGCAGGGTGCCTATGGAAGAGGCCGTTATGCCTTTTCCTAAGGAGGAACACACGCCGCCGGTCACGAAGATAAGCTTCTTCATGGAAGTCCATTATCCGCCGCCGAAGGCCTCTGGGTCAAGCGGCATGGGCGACGAAAGAGGCGCGCGGAGCGGCCCGAGCCGCCGAGCCACTTATTTTTACGCCGCCCCTGTGCTACGATAGCCCGATGCTGTACGAGATACGCAAGTCCGTAGACAAGAACAACGCGTACTACCTGGTGCGCTGGTCGCCCATAGTCAAGGCGGACAAGTACGTCATAAACGGCTCCGTGCCCGCCATGGGCGGCATAGCCGAGCTGTATTTCAAGGACGGCCATGGCAAGCTGAATCTGTATATGCTGGCCCGCTCCTACTATGGCGGCCTCCGCGCCACCTTGCGCGTGGCTACGGACCCCATAGAAGAGAAGGACGAGCGCCGCAGGGCGGTGCTGCTCGCGCATGAGGACCAGATATACTACCGCTACGCCCTCGTGGAATCCCAGGACGATATGAGCGACGTCATGTACTTCTTCCTCTCTACCCACGCGCCTAAGCTGCCGCCCCCCGAGCATTCCAAGCGCTACGACAAGATCTTCGTCAAGGAAATCGACGCGGGGAACCTAGTTACGATATAGCCCACAAAGTCCTCAAATTTAGAGCCAAAGCGCCGATACCTAGAAGGACGGAGGCTCGAGAATGCTTAGAGGATGGTATACGGGCGCCAGCGGCATGGCCGCCCAGCAGGTACGGCTCGACACGGTGGCGAACAACCTCGCGAACGTGGACACCGACGGCTATAAGCGCGAAGTGGCCGTGAGCAAGGCCTTTGCCCAGCTTCTCCTGCGCCGCATGAACGACGACGGCGTATACCTCCACTCCTTCGGCTCGGGCGATATGGCGCCGGTGATAGGCAAGCTGGGCACCGGCGTGGAATCCAACGAAATCTTCACCGAGCTGGAACAGGGCGCGCTCAAGATTACCGAGAGCGATTTCGATATAGCCTTAGACGGTAAGGGCTGGCTGTCCGTGCAGACACCCTACGGCGAGCGCTACACCCGCAACGGCTCCTTCATACTGGGCAAAGAGGGCTACCTTGAGACCAAGGAAGGCTATCCCCTGCTCGGCGAAAACGGTCCCATCATGGTTAAGGCCAATAACTTCCAGATAGACAAGCAGGGCCGCGTATGGATAAACGCCGAGTACGCCGACGACCCCGAGCAGCTCATAGGCCGAGAGCAGAACGAGTGGAATGACCCCGTCCTGCTCGACACCCTGAAAGTGGTGGATTTCGAGCTTGACCGCTTCATAGCCAAGCAGGGCTCGAGCCTCTGGAAGGACACCGAATTGTCCGGGCCGGCCCGTGTCATGCAGGGCCAGGACAAGCCCGTGGTCATGCAGGGCTTTACCGAAGCGTCCAACGTGAACGTGGTATCGGAAATGGTAAGGATGATAGAAGTGAACCGGGCCTACGAGGCCAATCAGAAGACCATACAGAGCCAGGACTCGTCCCTTGGCAAGCTCATCAACGAAGTAGTAAGGCTTTAAGGGAGCATAGAACATGGTACGAAGCTTATGGACCGCCGCGAGCGGCATGATCGGCCAGCAGGCCAGCATCGACACGATATCCAATAACCTCGCCAACGTGAACACCTCGGGCTATAAGCGCATGCGCGCCGATTTCGAGGACCTCATATACCAGACCGTGCGCGTGGCGGGCACCCCCGCCACCGAGGATACCGTCGTGCCGGTGCCGGTACAGATGGGCCACGGCGTCAAGCTGGCGGCCACCCAGCGCCAGTTCACCCAGGGCAACCTCCAGAACACCGAGAACGTATCCGACATAGCCATCATGGGCGACGGCTTCTTCAGGATCATGCTCTACGACGGCAGCTACGGCTACACCAGGGACGGCGCCTTCAAGATAGATTCCAACGGGCAGTTTGTTACTTCAAACGGTTACAAACTCATGCCCGAAGTGATACTTCCCGAGAACTTCATACCCGAGACCCTCAGCGTTAGCCAGGACGGACGCATCAACGTGAAAGTGCCCGGGCTCGACGATCCCGTGGACGTGGGCCGCCTCGAGCTCTACCGCTTTCCCAACCCCGTAGGCCTCACCGCCATAGGCGAAAACCTGTTCAAGCTTACCAACGCCTCAGGCGACCCCCTGCCCGGAAGGCCCGGCTTCGACGGCATGGGCAAGACCATACACCGCTTCCTGGAAATGTCGAACGTGTCGGTGGTGCGCGAAATGGTGAACATGATCACCGCGCAGCGCGCCTACGAATTCAATTCCAAGGCGATACAGACGAGCGATAACATGCTCGGCACCGCCACGAACCTCAAGCGCTAACGGCGCTAAGCACGATAGGATGACGCGATGACCGTCGATACGAGCGGAGCCTTAGCCTACCAGTACCAGCCCATACGCGTGCCGC
>JBFZES010000278.1:0-7773 GCA_041306725.1 Spirochaetaceae bacterium
TGGTCTTGGCGAAGGCGACTATGCCGCTGGTGCGCCTGTCCAGCCGGTGCGCGGGCTCGACGAACTTACCTGGACGCGAGCGGGCCACGAAGTCCTTCAGCGACTCATCTCCGCTCTTGTCGGGCAGTACCGGCACGGCGGCGAGCTTATTGACGATAACCATATCGCCATCCTCGTATAACACGTCGAATATGCCTGACATGAGTGTTAGTATACCATAATCGACGGCTCAAAGGAAAGGAGGCCGCCTCGCCTTCTCTTGCCTTATCGGCGCCCGAAGCCGAAGCCGTACCCGGGCGCGGCGCGCAGTATCAAAAGCCCTCCTGGCTTTGCCCAGCGGGTAAGCGCCCAATGGACGCCGCCTATGCGCAGTTCGTGCCCGGGGACCGGGGAAACCCTCAACGCCAATTCCGAGTAAGCGCGCAGGGGCCTCGTCGCGTAGCGGCCTTCCTCCATGCGCACGCCGTCTTCCTCTCCCGTAGGCATACCCGTGCCGAATTGGTCGAAGAGCATGCGGTAGAGGAGCAGTTCCCTTGCGCCGGTGACGGCGAATTCCTCGTCTACCGGCGACAGGTTGATTGAATGGATAAAATGCAAGGAAAAACCGCGAGGCGCCCGCATGCTTGCCAAAGCCTGGCCTTGGCCGTCGAAGATCCATAGCCGCGGCCTGTCGGCAAAGACAAAAACCGCGCAGAGCAGCAGTACTACGCTGAGCGAAGCCTTAAAGGGCATGTTAAAAAAAGGGGCGCGAACGCCCCGTCCCCGTACCGTGGAAGGCCTCGCGGCCCCCCTCTCGTCAGCCTTGCAAACCTTACTTGGCTTTGCCGTAGAACTTCTCGGCGCCGCTGTGCAAGGGCAGGGACATGCCGTCGCGCGCTGTGGCGAGCTGTATCATAGCGCCCATCTTATGGGCTGCCGTGAGCCTGTCGCTGGAGTCGAAGAGGCTCTGGAGCATCTTCTCGACGGTGGCCGACTCGAGCTTGGCCGAGATCGCGAGCATGGCCTTTACCGCCACGGTGTTTACGCCGCCGTCTACGCCGGGATACGTGCCGGCGGGTATGCTGGTCTTGGTATAGAAGGGGTACTGGCTCATGAGCTTGGTAGCCAGCGCGTCGCTTATGGGCACCACGCTGATGGCCTTGCTGGCGGCAATATCCTGGACGGCCGCGGTGGGGTGTCCGGCGGTAATGAAGGCGGCGTCGATGTTGCCGTCCTTAAGGTTGCTGGAAGCCTCATTGAAGTTAAGGTACTGGGGCTGTATATCGGCATAGCTGATGCTGGCGGCCGCCATGATCTGCCTTGCGTTGGCCTCGACGCCGGAACCGGCCGCGCCTACGGCTATCTTCTTGCCCCTAAGGTCCTCGACCGTCCTTATGCCGGAGCTCGACAGGACGATGAGCTGGCAGGTCTCGGGATAGAGCGTGGCCAGGCCGCGCATATCGGGATAGGCCTTGTCCTTGAACATTTCGAGGCCGTTCACCGCGTAGTAGGCGATATCGTTCTGCACGAAGATTATGTCGGCCTTCTCTTCGCGGAGCAGGTTTACGTTGGCTACGGAAGCTCCGGAAGTCTGCGCGGTGGCGTTCATGCCCTTGATGGCGTCCTGCCATATGTTGGCCATGGCGCCGGCAAGCGGGTAGTAGGTGCCGCCGGTGCCGCCGGAAGCGATGTTAACGAAGGTTTGTTTGGGGGCGCCGCATCCGGCTATAGCTATGATGAGCGCGAAGGCTACGAGAGCCAAGGTTATGCGTTTCATGAAATATCCTCCTTGAGCTGGTGAAGGGAGTATAATGCCAAGTAACGCTATGCTAGATCCCTTCGCGTCAGTGTAGAGGCAAGATTGTCACTAGGCAAGCTTTTTTTCTTATACATAGTAATATACCGGTTCTTGCCGGATAAAAATCGACGGAATCGTTTCTTCTGGAATAGCCCGCGTTTGCCCGCCCACGCCCTTATGGCCTATACTCTACGGAGCGGAGGACAGCATGCCACAGGACCTTACCCTCGACCTTTCACTTTCCCGGCTCGGAGACATCCTGCGGCGGGAGCTGCCCGACCCCGACCGACGCGCGCGGGCGCAGACCTTGTTTTATAAGCGCCTGTCCGAGTCCGCCCATCGTTTCTATGGCGGCAAGCTTCAGACGGCCCCGCGCTGCGGCCTCTTCGGCCCCGCATGGTTTAACGTATGGTATACGCCCGGCGTTTCCGCCGTATCGACGGGCATACGCGACGATAACGAGCTGTCCTTTTCGCTTTCCTCGCGCGGATCCACCGTAGCTGTGGTGAGCGATTCCACGCGCGTGCTCGGCGACGGAGACGTGAGCCCTCCGGGCGGGCTCGGCGTCATGGAGGGCAAGGCCTACCTGATGAAATATTTAGGCGGCGTGGACGCGGTGCCTCTCTGCATAGACAGCAGGGGGCCGGACGGCAAGAACGACCCCGCCCGCCTCGTGGACTTCGTGAAAATGGTCCGCCATTCCTTTGGCGCCGTTAACCTGGAGGATATAAGCCAGCCGAATTGCTACCGGGTCCTGGACGAACTGCGGGATTCCTGCGGCATACCCGTGTGGCACGACGACGCGCAGGGCACGGCCTGCGTTACGCTTGCCGGCCTCTTAAACGCCCTTGAGCTGAGCGGAAAGAGGCTGTCCGACGCGCGCATCGTGCTCTTAGGCGCCGGCGCCGCCAACAGCACTATAGCGCGCCTGCTTATGCAGGACGGCGCGGATCCGGAACGGCTGTGCCTTTTCGATAATAAGGGCGGCCTGCATACGGGGCGAGCCGACCTGGAACGGGACCCTGGCTCCTATCGTCAATGGGACTTGGCGCTACGCACGAATCCCCGCCGCTATGACGGGCCTGAGCAGGCCCTGGACGGAGCCGACGCGCTCATAGCCCTATCGGCCCCCGGTCCCGACACGGTGAAGCCGGCTTGGGTGCGGGCTATGGCCGCCAAGTCCATCGTGTTCGCCTGCGCCAATCCCGTGCCCGAGATATGGCCGCACGCGGCGATGGAGGCGGGAGCCTACATAGTGGCTACGGGACGGGGCGATTTCCCGAATCAGGTGAATAACTCTCTCTGCTTTCCCGGCATACTCAAAGGCGCGCTGCTCGCGCGCGCCAGCGGCATATCCGACGGCATGGCGCTGCGCTGCGCCCATTCCCTGGCCGAATTCGCCAAAGACAAGGGCATAAGCCCTTCAAGAATATTGCCCGATATGGAAGACGAGGGGCTGTTCGCCAAGGAAGCGGCCGACGTGGCGCAGCAGGCTCTGGACGAGGGGCTGGCCCGCTCGGGCATGAGTAAACAGGATGTGTACAACCGGGCGTCCGCCGATATAGCCTCGTCGCGGGCCCTCTTTAGGTCCATGGTGGAGGATGGCGCCATAGCGCCGCCGCCTATGGAGCTCCTTGAGGCCGCCCTGCGCGACGCCCTTGCCGAAGCTTAGAAGCTGCTGAGGGCGTATACGCCTACGAGCACCTGGAGTTTGGCCAGCTCGGCCGAAGGCGCGCCCTGGTCCTTGATTTTGGACAGGTACCAGTAGAAGAGGCCCAGTTTCGGGTCAATGCGGGCCACGTAGTCCATAAAGCCCTGATCGGCGGGCGATTCGCCGAAGAGGAGCGATGCGAGGTTTTCGGACAGCTTGACGAAGTTTTGCGCGGCGCTTTGGTAATCGCCTTGCAGTACCTGGGCCGCAAGCCCGTCTATGGCCGCAAGGGTCTTATCTTTGCGCTTTTCGTCGTGCCCGTCTACCCAGGTCTTGCCTACGAGCAGGAGCATATTATGCTTGAACGCGTCGAGCAGCTTGATTCTGCGCTCGCTTAAGTCTCCGGCGTTGCCGCGCAGGTATTTGTGGAATTCGCCGGGGCTGCCGAGCAGATCGGCGAGGCTCGCCGCGTATTCCGCCCGCAGGATGGCGTTGTCCGTCGAGACAAAGAGGGGGTAAAGCTCCCGGGCGGCTTTTTCGATGTCTATGTCCGTGGGATCGTCCACGATGTAAGCGGGGCTGACCATGGCCTTACCATCTCACTCAGGCCCGCCTTTGTCAAT
Source organism: Spirochaetaceae bacterium (assembly GCA_041306725.1). GTDB lineage: Bacteria > Spirochaetota > Spirochaetia > Treponematales > UBA12059 > UBA5200. Next base: position 4,052 of record JBFZES010000278.1, read on the forward strand.
CATGCGGAAAGCACGTTGCAATGGCCGTGCGGAACGTGTAGGATTTTAGTATGCCAGGTCGGCGCGACGCCGCCATGGCCGCTCGAGGAAGGACGGTACTGGACTATGAACGATATAGTGGTGCACGAGGAGGCTAGTTTCGGCTACGGCTTCGTGCCGAAAAAATTCCTCGAACCCGGCGAAGACGAGTACCGGCTCCGCAATCTGCAGCAGCGGAATCCCGAAGCTTCGTACAGGCCCTTACGCCCCATCGAGGTGGAAACCCTCATACTCAACGGCAACCGCTGCTCCGATTGGGGCAAGATCCTGGTGCTCGACCCCTTCAATCCTTCGCTCATCCGCACCAGCGAGTTCGCCGGCTTGGTGCGCATAGGCCGCCTAGAGCGCGTGGTGCTCGAGCATCACGATATGATGATACCCGCGGGCATAAGCAATTCCCGCATCATATCCTGCGACATAGGCGACGATTGCGCCATACATTCCTGCAGCTACATAGCCCACTACATCATAGGCGACCGCTGCATACTGCTCAATAACGACGAAATACACGTTACCGACCACGCGAAATGGGGAAACGGCATACTCAAGGAAGGCGAGCCTGAGGACCTGCGCGTATGGCTGGATCTCATGAACGAAGCGGGCGGCCGCTCGGTGCTGCCCTTTGACGGCATGATATGCGCCGACGCCTACCTCTGGGCAAAGCGCAGGGAAGACGCCGCCCTTATGGAGCGCTTCAAGGACATGACCCAGGCATCCTTCGATTGCCGCCGCGGCGAGTATGGCGTCATAGGGGCGGGCTCGGTGCTTAAGAGCAACCATATCATCAAGGACGTGCGCATAGGCGAGTGCGCCTACATCAAGGGCAGCAACAAGCTTAAGAACCTTACTATCAAGTCGAGCGAAAACGAGCGCACCCAGATAGGCGAGGGCGTGGAGCTGGTGAACGGCATCGTAGGCTTCGGCTGCCGCGTGTTCTACGGCTGCAAGGCCGTGCGCTTCATCATGGGCACCAATTCCGCGCTCAAGTACGGCGCAAGGCTCATCCATTCGGTGCTTGGCGACAATTCCACGGTATCCTGCTGCGAAATCCTCAATAACCTCATCTATCCCGCCCATGAGCAGCACCACAATACGAGCTTTTTAGTGGCGGCCCTCGTCAAGGGCCAATCCAATATGGCCGCGGGCGCTACCATAGGCTCCAATCATAATTCCCGCGCCAACGACGGCGAGATAGACGCTGGCCGGGGCTTCTGGCCCGGCCTGGCCACCTCGGTTAAGCATAGCTCCCGCTTTGCCAGCTATTGCCTCCTTGCCAAGGGCGATTATCGTTTCGAGCTCGACATACCCTATCCCTTCTGCCTGGTGGCCGATGACCAGGCGCGGGATCGCCTTGAGCTCATGCCCGCTTATTGGTGGATGTACAATATGTACGCCCTCCTTCGGAACGAGGTAAAATTCACCAGCAGGGACAAGCGCTACCTTAAAACGCAGAACGTGGAATTCAGCGCCTTCGCCCCCGATACCGCGGAGGAGATGTTTCAGGCCCTCGAGCTTTTGGAGCGGCACGTGGGGGAGAGCTGGTACGCCTTCAAGGGCAAGGCATCTCCCGAGGAGGGCGAAGCGCGCGCCAAGGGCCGCGAACTCCTCTCCGGGCCTAAGGATACGGTGGACTCGCTCGAGGTACGGGCCTCTGGCATCGAGAACTCCAAGCGCCCGGTAATCGTGGCTAAGCCGCGGCGCGCGTATAAAGCGTACCGCCACATGCTGCGCTGGTACTCCATGCAGGCCCTTATCGCGTATTTCGCCGAACGGCCCGACGTGGGCTTCTCCGACGCGGCTGAAGTATTGGCGGGGCCACGGGTTACCGAATGGGAAAACCTTGGAGGTCAGCTGGTGCCGCTTGAAAAGGTGGAGACGCTGCTGTCCAAGGTAAAATCCGGCGAGGTGAACGGCTGGGACGAGGTGCACGCGGAGTATGCGCGCTTATGGTCCGAATATCCGCTTGAGAAGGCCCAGCACGCCTGGGCGACGCTTTGCGACCTGATGGGCGCCACCGAGCTGCGAGAGGCTCAGTTCCTGAAAGAAGTGGAGCGCTTCGTGGACACGAGCCGCTTTATAGAAGAGCAGGTGTACCTCACGCGGCGCAAAGACTATGCCAACCCCTTCCGTAAGGCCACGTTCCGGGGCGACGACGAAATGAAGGCGGTACTCGGCACGCCGGAGTCCGCCTCCTTCATACGCCATGCCAAGGCCGAAATGGAACGATGGCGCGCTAGGGCTGACGCCCTCTTAGGCCGCTTGGGGCCCCAAGAGGGCTAGCGCGTGTAGGTCCGGCCGGCGGCTCTACTTGCCCGAGCCGCTTCCCGCCGGCGCGGGCACGCCGGGTTTGCTCGCCTCGGTTTTAATCTGATCCTTCGTCTGCGTGCGCAGCTGCTCCATAGTGCGTACCTGCTCGCGCACCATGGCCTTGGCCGCGTCTTCGCACGCTCCCGATGAGGCTCCCGCCGCGAGCTTAGCCTGGGTCTGCGTGCGCAGGGCCGTCATCTCCTCGTAGCGCAAGCCGCCCTCTATGGCGTCGGACACTATCCTGTAGGCGTTTTGCACGCGTACGCGCGCCTGCACCAAGGCTTGGAAGGCCTCTCCCGCCGCGGCCCTGTCTTCAAGGGTCGCGTCCAGCTGCATAAGCTTCTGGTCGATGAGGGCCAGCGCCTCATCTTCCGTGACGGCCTCACGCGCGCCAAGGCCGAATGCCAGCGCTCCAAGGGCGAGCATAAGAAGGGCGAAAAGCTGCTTTTTCATCATAATGCCTCCTGTTCATGCCCCTGTATACCCGTAACCCTACGCTTTGGTTGCCGTATTTTTATTTTTCCGGGCAGAGTGCTATAGTGTCATGATCGTGCAGCGCATCGAGGACGTATCGGACAGAGAATTAATTGCTCGCGTACGCGGAGGGGATGCCGCTGCCTTCCGCCTTCTTGTCGACCGCTATAGCGACAGGCTCTACCGCTTCTGCGCGCTTAGGCTCGGCCAGGAGGCGGACGCCGAGGATGCCGTACAGGACGTCTTCATTCGGGCCTATAGATCGCTTAAGTCATACGATGAAGGGAAGCCCTTCGTTTCCTGGCTCTTCGCCATAGCCGCTAACCGAGTCAAGACCATGTACGGCCGTAAGGCCCAGGCGCGGCTAAGGCTCGAAAATGCCTTCTCGGGGCTTTACCTGGAGAGGGAGCTTGAGCTCGTGGGATCCGGCCCCGAGGAAAGCGCTTTGAACGCCTTGGCCGCGGACGCGCTGCGCTCCGCCCTTGGGCGCTTGCCTAAGGATCAGGGCAGGGCCATAGAATTGTTTTATTTTTCCGGCTTGAGCGTGGCCGAAGGGGCCTTATCCATGGGCATAGGGCTAGAGGCGTTCAAGTCTCGCCTGTTTCGGGCTAGGAACGCTTTGCGGATACTGCTAAAAAGGGGGCAACCATGAGGCGGCTCGGGGGGTACTCTTTACCATGAAGCGAATGAAGCCTAAGGGCTCGCTCGACCGTAAGGCTACTATGCTCTGGCTGCGCGCCCAGGAGCGCGCCGCCCTTGCCCTGGGCGACGAGGGAGAGGGCGAAAGGCTTGCTCGGGCATCGGGGCTTTTCCCGCGAGACCCGGAGCAGGCTGAGCTGAGCGCCCGGCGCATCATGGGCGCGATCGGGCAGCCCGCGGAGGCCTCCCGCCGCAAACGGCTG
>JBFZES010000279.1:0-3250 GCA_041306725.1 Spirochaetaceae bacterium
CCGGCAAGGGCAAGGCCGCCATATTCGGCGCGGGCCCGGCGGGCCTGTCCTGCGCGCACTACCTGGCGCTCGAGGGCTATCCGCTCACCGTATTCGACAAGTCCTCCGGCGCAGGCGGCGTGCCCGCCGACGTCATACCCGCCTTCCGCATAGCCCGCGAGGACCTAGCCAAGGACATAGACCGCATCAAGGCCTTAGGCGCGGAATTCAGCTTTAACTGGTCCGGCGACATAGACCTTGAAGCGCTAAAGAAGCAGGGCTACACGAGCTTCGTCCTAGCTACCGGCGCCCCGGTGCCGCGCGAACTGCCCCTTGCCGGCTCGGGGATTAACGTGGTGGACGCGCTTGAGTTCCTTGAGGCCGCTCACCATGCGGCGCGCTCGGGAAAGGCGAACCCCTACGACGGAGCCAAGGCCATAGTCGTGGCCGGCGGCGGCAATACCGCCATGGACGCCGCCCGCGTAGCCTGCAGGCTCGCCGGCAAGCCCGCGGTGAGCATACTGTACCGCCGCAGCCTGGCGGAAATGCCCGCGGACCGCGAAGAGTTCGAGGCCGCTCTCGCCGACGGCGCGCGCTACCGGGAACTGGCTTTGCCCGAATCGGCCGCGCCCGGCAAGGGCGGCGCCCTGCCCACGCTTACCGTCCGCGCTATGGAGCTGGGCGAGCCCGACGCCTCCGGACGCCGCGCGCCAGTCGCCTCCGCGCGTACAAGCGAGCTGGCCTGCGATCTCATCGTGGCGGCCGTGGGCGAGACTCCCGACCGCGCCCTTTTCGAGCGCTTAGGCGCGCGCGTGGGCAAGGACGGCAGGCCTACAGCCGACCCCGACACCATGAGCACCGAACTGCCCGGCCTCTACGCGGGGGGAGACGCCCGGCGCGGTCCTTCAAGCATAATTCCCGCCGCGGCGGACGGCCGCACAGCCGCCTACGCCATACTGCGCGTGGCGGGCATAGAGCCCGGCATAGAGCGTGTACAGCCTAGCGCCCCCGATTACGACGCCTTATCCCGCCGCGGCGCGTACCTGCCCAGCGTGGCCGTTGCCGCCGGCGTCGAGCGGGGGGCGGACCCCGCCTTCGTGCGCCGCGAAGCCGAGCGCTGCCTGTCCTGCGGCTCGGCCTGCCTCCGCTGCGTGGAAGTGTGCCCCAACCGCGCCAACCTGGCCCTCCCCGTGGCGACGCCCGCGGGCGGTCCCTACAAGCAGGCCATCCAGATACTCCACGTGGACGACCTGTGCAACGAGTGCGGCAACTGCGGCTTCTTCTGCCCCTACCAGGGCGAGCCTTATCTGGGCAAGCCCACGCTCTTTAGCGACGAGGCGAGCCTCCGCGCTAGCAAGAACGCCGGCTTCGCCTTCATTGGCGACGCGGCCAGCCCGAGCCTACTACTGCGTAGCGCGGTGGGCGAGGCGGCCACGGTAGAACTGCTGCCCTATAAGGATTGGACGCGGACCGCCACGGCTGGCACCGCGGCCCTCATAGCCATAGCCCGCACCGTACGCGATAGCCACGCTTACCTCATACCCGGAGGCCGTTCATGATCGTATTTGAGAACGTGCGCCTGCTCCATTTCAGCCCCGGCTCGGTAAGCGGGCCAACGGACATAGCGGTGGAAGGTTCGAAGATCGTAGCCGTGGGGCCTGGCCTGGCCGCGGCCTACCCCAAGGCCGAGCGACGCTCGCCTGGCGGCTACGTGAGCCCGGGCCTCGTGTGCTCGCACAACCATTTCTATTCCGCGCTTGCGCGCGGCCTCATGGTGAACGTAGCGCCCAGCAAGGACTTCGCCCAGCAGCTCGCTCACCTGTGGTGGCGCCTCGACCGCGCGCTGGACGAGGGCGTAACCCGCGCCTCAGGCTACGCGGGAGCCGCTGAAGCCGTGCGCTGGGGCGTCACCTCGGTGGTGGACCACCACGCCAGCCCAGAATTCATAGACGGCTCGCTCGACGTCCTGGCCGAGGGCTTTGAGGCCGTGGGCCTCCGCGGCATCCTCTGTTACGAGGCCACCGACCGTAACGGCATGGACGGCGCGCGCTCTGGCGTGGCCGAGAACCTCCGCTGGGCCAAAGCCGTGGACTCCAAACGGGCCGCGGGCAAGGACCCGCTCGTAGAGGCCGCCATAGGGGCGCACGCGCCTTTTACCGTTGGCGACGATACCCTGCGGGGCCTGGCGGAGGCGGTACGCGCGAGCAAGCGCGGGCTCCACATACACGTAGCGGAGGACAAGTTCGACGCGGTGCACAGCCGCCACGAGCACGGCAAGGATATTTGCAGGCGCTTGGACGACGAGGGGCTCCTGGACGCCAAGACCATACTGGGCCACGGCCTCTACCTGACGCCAGAGGAAATAGAGCTCGTTAACGAGCGCGACGCCTTCCTTGCCCATAACGCCCAGTCGAATATGAACAACGACGTGGGCTATAACCGCCAGCTGCCTTTGTACAAAAACGCCGTGCTGGGCACGGACGGCATAGGCTCAGACATGCTGGCCTCCGCATGCTTCGCCTTCTTTAAGCACCGCGACGCGGGCGGCAGCCTCTGGATGGACGCCTTCCTTGCCATGCTCCAGAACGGCAACAGGCTCCTGGAGCGCTACTTCCCCGGCAAGCGCTTCGGCAGGATAGAAGCGGGCTACGAGGCTGACCTCGCGTTCTGGGACTACGACCCGCCCACCCCGCTGCTCGACGGCAACGTGGCCGGCCACGCCGCCTTCGGCATGAACAGCGCCATGGTACAAAGCACCATGGTGGCAGGCATCTTCGTCATAGAAAACAGAAAAGCACGGTTCGATTACGATGGGGCCATGGCGAAAGGCCGCGAACAAACGTTACGATTATGGAAGCGCATGGAGGAAAGGAAATGAGCATGAACAACGGCAAGGACATCAAGGCAAGGGCTGAGGCTCTCAAGGACTGGACGGCTAAGAACCTGTCAGAGATTATCAAGGTACCGGCCATGAGCAACAAGGAGAAGGACCGCATCCTCTTCCTCAAGGACATGTGCGAAAAAGCGGGCTTCGACGAGGTACGCATAGACGGCCTTGGCAATCTCCTGGCCCGCGTAGGCAACGGGCCTAAGATTTTAGCCATAGACGCGCACATAGACACCGTAGGCATAGGCGACCGCTCGCAGTGGAAGAAGGACCCCTTCTCCGGCGACATAGAGAACGGCCTCGTGCACGGCCGCGGCACCAGCGACCAGACCGGCGGCGCCGCCTCCATGATAAGCGCGGGCCGCATACTCAAGGAAATGGGCT
>JBFZES010000280.1:0-4432 GCA_041306725.1 Spirochaetaceae bacterium
ACGGCAAAGACGTCACCATTAAGTTCCTTATCCGCGTAGACGACCCGAACGGCCGCCTCCCCGCCGGACGCTACATGGCTGACCAGATCGAAAAAGCTGGCATAAAGGTAGACCGCCAGGAGCGCGACCGCTCCGCCATTTCTATCGCCTACTACTCCAACCCCGCCGACCTCGAGTACCATATCTACACCGAGGGCTGGGGCGCCGGCGCCACCCGCGCCTGGTGGGACGTGACCGTGAGCCAGATGTATGCCCCCTACTACGGCTACATGCCCGGCGGCGCGGACCCCGCGCTCTGGAACTACGTGCAGGCCGAGATCGACGAGTTGGGCCAGAAGGGCATGAACGGCCAGTACCTGACCGCCGACGACTACTGGGCCGGCAACCTCCGCGCCACCGAACTGGGCTTCACCGACGCCGTGCGCATCAACCTGGTTACCCAGCTTGATAGCTACATAGCCAACAAGGCCCGCTTCAATAACCGCATGGCCTATGGCTTAGGCGACGGCCTTAATGGCTGGTCCATCCGCACCGCGGACGTCAAGCCCGAAGCCGACGGCAGCAAGGTTCTCCGCGTTATCCAGTTCTCCGCCCGCGGCACCCTGTTCATGAGCGCCTGGAACCCCGTCGGCGTAGACGGCTTCTCCGACGTGTACTCCGGCGCCATAGCCGACGCGCTCTGCGACCCCGCTACCTTCGAGTCTCCCAACAACGCCAAGGACACCCCGCTCCGCACCAGCTATGACGTCAAGACCGTGAAGTTTGACGCGGCGGTAGAAGGCGACAAGATCGTCGGCAAGATTCCCGTTCCCGCTAACGCCATCAAGTACGACAGCGCCAGCAAGACCTGGAAACCGGTAGGCGAAGGCGTTACTTCCTGGTCCACCGGCACCGGCAAACACCTGCCCGGCAAGTGGCACAACGGCGTGGCGATCGGCATGGACGACGTCATGTACGCCGGCGCCTTCGTGGAAGAATGGGCCAACAAGGACGGCGATAACGATAAGTACTTCGACGACGCTTACTCCGCCCAGTATACCCCCGCCAACGTCACCGTTAAGGGCACCGTGATAAACAAGGACGGCAGCTCAACCGGTTACGTAGACTACTACTTCCCCGGCGACATGGACCGCGTAGCGGCCACCGTAGCCGCCGTGGGCACCAAAGCCGGCAACCCCGGCCGCCAGACCGTCGTGGCCTGGGACGTCTATGAAGTAGTCGCCCAGCTCGTGGCCGAAGGCTCCAAGAGCGGCACCGCCTACAGCTTCTCCGACACCGAAGGCCTGACCACCATCGACATCGTGGCCCCCTTGGTAGTAGAAGACATCAAGGCCAAGTACCAGGAACTGATAGACAAGAAGTTCGTGCCCGCGTCCATCAAGGACTACACCACCGCCGACAAGGCCGTGAAGCGCTACCAGGCCAGCTTGGACTTTATCAACAAGTACGGCCACGCTTTCATAGCCAATGGCCCCTTCATGCTCACCAAGATAGACACCAACACCAACTCGATCATCATCGAGGCGTTCAGGGAGTATCCGTACAAGAGCGACTACTGGCCCAAGGCCTTCCGCCAGGAGATCACCCAGATCGACAACGTGAAGGTTCCCGCCTCTCCCAGCAAGAGCGCCGACGCCGTGTTCGAGATCGCTGCCTCCAGCTATGTATACCCCGAAGTGGATATGAGCCCCCTGTCCGACAAGGGCAAGGTAGAGCTTAAGCTCCAGCTCGAGGGCGGCGGCGAGAAGGTATACGCGGCCAAGTTCAGCAAGGCCGGCACCTTCACCGCCACTATACCGGCGGCCGACATGGCTACCCTGAAACCCGGCATGCCCTACACCGTAGTGATCATGTCCTCTCTCGCCAACGAAGCCCCCTCGGTGGTTTCCGTTAGCCTGACCCTGTTCTAAACCTCGTTCGAGGATGGCCGGTGCCCTTTATGGGCACCGGCTTTTGGTTCAGGGCATTTCCGTAGCTTTTCTTTCCGTTTAAAAACCGACAGCCGGATGATCGCCTGAAACCCAACGCTCTATTCTTAGGTGGCAATATGTACAAGTGGTATGCGCTCAAGCGCATTCTCCGCGGCGTGTTCATGTTTGCGCTCCTCATGTTCCTCTTCTCCCTCCTGTTCAACCAGGTAAACGAGAGGACGCAGCGGACGCAGATTTTCGAGCAGGTCAAGCAGGAGTCGCAGCGTCTGACCAATATGCGGGCAGACCAGATAGAGGCCTGGCGCGCGCAGCGCCTCGATCATCTAATCAAGCAATATAAGCTCGACCGGCCCATGCTCGAGCGCGTCATGTTCAGGGCGATTAATACGGTAACGTTCAACTTTGGGCGTTCCACGGTCATTAAGTCCGCCAAGGGCGAACAGGAAGTCCTATCGATACTGATGGAAGCCCTGCCGCGCACCATGCTGCTCTTTACCACCGCGCTGGTATTCGAGCTGATCATAGGCGTCGCCTTAGGCTTGAAAAAAGCCCAGAAGCCCGGCGGCTCCCTCGATAAAGGCACCAGCTTCGTTACCATGATCATCTACGGCATGCCCACCTGGTGGCTCGGCATGATGCTCATACTCTTCTTCGTATACTTCATAAAGCTCTTTCCCTCGGGCGGCCTCAATTCCGTACCCTCGCCCCAGGGCATTATGTTCCTCATAGACCGACTCTGGCACATGGCCCTGCCCGTGCTTACCCTCGTGCTCTTAGGCTTCTGGGGCCTGTCCTTCGTGATACGCAATATCGTGCTGGGCATACTGCAGGAAGACTACATCATGAGCGCGCGCGCGCGCGGCATACCCGAGAACAAGGTGCTCTTCGGCCATACCATGCGCACGGCCGCCCCTCCCCTGGTAACCATAGCCCTGCTTTCGTTCCTGGCCTCCTTCTCGGGCGGCATCATATTCGAAGGCATATTCAGTTGGCCCGGCTTGGGTAATCTCTTCTGGGTAGCGGTACAGCAGAACGACATACCCGTGCTTATGGGCGACCTTGCCCTTTCTACCGGCCTCTATCAGGCCGGCCTCGTGGTCCTGGACCTTATTTACGGCTTCCTCGATCCGCGCATCAAGGTTGGAGGAAAGGCATGAGCTTCAAAGATACCGCCTACCGCTTCAAGGAATTTTGGGACGACTTCCGCAGGGAAAAGGCGGGCCTCGTAGGCCTGGGCATACTCCTGTTCTGCCTGCTGGTCGTTATATTCGAGCCGGTGTTCCTGCCCTATAAGGATGTTGACGGCAACTGGCGCAACATAAGCTACTGGGAAGACAATACCCGCGCGGCCCCGCCGGTGTGGACCAACCTCTTTAGCGCCAAGAAGTCAGCCGTTACCGTGCAGATGGCCGAAGCCTCGGTAAAGGAAGAATTTACCAAGAGCGAGCGCTCCCCCGCCGGCGTGAACATGCGGATATACTCGTTTGCATACGAGTACAAATATGACCTGGCCCCCGTGGATATCATCCTGCGCACCATAGCCGACGGCAATATCAACATGGACATAGACGTGATACGGCCCGACGGCCAGATCGTCTACGTGGGCAGCTTTACCGAATCCGGCATGGATAACGCGAGCCTGCGCTTTTCCTTCGACACCGCCGGCCGGGCAAACGTGATGAGCTTCGTGCGCGACCGCGCAAGCGAATTCGGCATCAACATGTCTAATACCGTAGGCGTGCGGCCCACCAACATCATCTTCTCCGAGCTTGCCTCCGACATGCTCAGGGCCAGAACGCCCCTCAAGGGAACCTATACCGTGCGGGCCAAAGTGCCCATGAGTACGCTCAACGTGGCCGGCAACAACGTGGACCAGGTCATGCTCGTTGTATCGGGCAAGGTATCGGGCATACTGGGCACCGACACCAGCAAGCGCGACCTCTTCTCCGGCATCGTGGCTGGCCTTAAATGGGCGCTCTTCATAGGCCTAATCACGAGCATCATATCGGTGCTCATTGGCGTTATGTACGGCATAGTAAGCGCGTACTTCGGCGGCTTCGTGGATACGAGCATGTCCTTCATATGGGAGATATTCGTATCCGTGCCGGTGCTGCCCGTGCTCATCGTCATGAGCGCCATATTCAAGCCCAGCATATGGATCATCATAGCCTCGCTCATCGTGTTCTCCTGGGTAGGCCCGGTAAAGACCGTGCGCTCCATGGCCCTGCAGATGAAGGAAGAAACCTACATAGAGGCGGCCAAGGCCTTAGGCGCCGGCAAATGGCGCATAATCTTTAAGCACCTCGCCCCGCTCCTCTTGCCCTATTCCTTCGCCAATATGGCCCTGGCCGTGCCCAGCACCATCATCTTCGAGGCATCGCTCTCGCTCTTAGGCCTGGGCGACCCCACCATCATTACCTGGGGGCAGATACTCCACGACGCGCAGAGCTCGGGAGCCACCTTGAACGGCCTTTGGTGGTGGATAGTGCCGCCGGGACTCT
>JBFZES010000281.1:0-9152 GCA_041306725.1 Spirochaetaceae bacterium
CGGTCATGGCGGCAAGCTCGGCCAGGAGCCGCTCGCGCCGCTCCACCAGGACCGCGAGGCCTAGGTCTATCTCCTTCACCTTGATGCGTACGCCCAGGTAGTCGGTCTCCGTTATGAAGCCGCTCTTAAGGTTCTGCTCCGCGATTGTTGCTAAGCGAGCGCCTGCCCTCTGTTGTACCGCCATGGCCGCCTCGGCCTCCGCAAGGTACGCGAGCGTCTCGTAGTTCGCCTGCAGCCTGATGGCGTTTTCATGCTCGGCCTTGGCCTGCGCTAGGCGCGCCGCGTTCAGGCCGGCCTCCGCGGAGCGCACGCCTGCGCTTATCTTACCCCAGGTAAAGAGCGGCTGCTCGCCCGTAAGCTTGAAGCTGTATTGGGTGGGGTCGACCGCGGGGAAACCAATTGGCTCTGGTTGAGTAGGACCTAGTGAGTAAGCGGGTAGAAATACAATCGCCTCCTGGGGATTGCCCAGGTAGGCGCCGCTTATAGAGCCTGAGAGGCTGGGAAGGCGGGCGCCTTTAGCGCCGGCCAATTCGCCGCCGGCCGCGCGCACGGCTGCCGCGGCCATGGCGGCGGAGGGGTTGCCCTGGCTCATGATGGCTTGCAGCTCGGCCAGGCTATACGGTTCTTGGGCCGAAGCGGCTGATATGAGGGCGGCTGGGGCTGGCGCTACCGTCGCCTCGGCCGCCGGCTCGGCCGCGCCAAAGTCAGCAAGAGAACGCAGCTGGGCTAGGCTCGCTTCGTAGGCCGCGGCAAGGCTGGCGGCTTCAGCCGAGTTTCTGTCCTGGCCCGCCGCGTTGAGCAGGGCGGCGCAGGCAAACAGGGCCGCGAGGGCGGCGCGGCGGGGCAAAGAGCGTATCATTCGGGTATCTCCGTGGCGGGGGCGTTGAACGACGCCCTGAAGGCGAGGGTCCTGCGTTCCAGGGTCTCGTAGAGTATGGGCACGATGATCAGGGTGATAACCGTGGAGCTTATAAGGCCTCCGAATATGGCCTGGCCTAGGGGCGCGTATACTTCGGAGCCGTTGCCGGCCGCCAAGGCCATGGGCAGTACGCCGAATATCGTGGTCATGGCGGTCATCAGTATAGGCCGGAGCCGGTTGCCCGCTCCTTCAAGCACGGCGTCGCGGCAGTCCATGCCGATGTCCTTGCGCAGCATGTTGGTATAGTCGACCAGCACGATGGCGTTGTTCACGACCGTGCCGCCAAGGGCAATTATCGCCAGCATGGCAATGATGGACAGGCCCGAGCCGAAGAGGTAGAGGCCCAATACCACGCCGATGAGGCAGAAGGGTATGGCGGCCATGATGATGAGCGGCTGCATGAAGCGCTCGAACTGAATGACCATGACCGAATAGACTAAGAATACCGCAATGACGAGCATGAATAAGAGGCTGGCCATGGAGTCGCCTATGAGCTGGCTCGTGCCCACCATGCGGTATTTGATGCCCGGAGGCAGTTCCATGGCCGCCATGGCCGCCATCATGCGCTCGCTGACGCCTGACTGGTCCTCGCCGCTTAGGTAGCCGCGCACTTCCACCGAGAAATTGCGGTTCTTGCGGTCTATGCGCGAAAGCGAAGAGCGCGCCTCCATGGTGGAGAAGGCGGCGAAGCTTATGCGGCGCCCGTCCTGCGAGCGCACGATGATACGGTTGAGTGTATCCTGGTCGATGGCCTGGTCCGCTATGTCCGAGCTTAAGCGTATGGCGTAGTCCTTGTCGTCCACGCGCAGCGTGCCCGCGTTCATGCCGCCGAAGAGTATGCGGCTGGTTATGCCCGCCTCATAGGGGTTGACGCCCAGGGTGCCCATATAGGCCTGGCTCAGGTCCGCGTAGAGCTGCTGGACGTCGGTGCGCACCGAAAGCTCGGTCTTGAACACCTCGGGGTCCTGGCCCAGTATTTCGCGGGCCATCTTAGCGGTCAGGGTAACGTCGTCCAGGTCGCTGCCGTATATCTCCATTTGGAAGCCCTGGCCGCCCGTGCCCAGGGCCAGGAGGGCGTCGAAGCCGCCATTGAGCACGGTTACGTCGCAGTCGGGCACGCCCGCCGAGAGGGCTTGCTGCACGAGCGGAATGATTTCCTGTACGCTGCGCTCTCTCTGGTCGCTGGGCACGAGGCGCACGCGGCAGTAGGCTTTGTTTGGTATCGGCGTTATGGCTAGGGCAGAGCCCGCCCCTACGTAGAACACGGCAGCCTCTATCTCTGGCACGATTTCATGCAATAGGAGGTCAAGCTCGTCCACCTTGGCCTGGGTGCGCTCCACCGAGTAGCCGGCGGGCGTATCTATCTGCAGCTCGAATTCGCCGGTATCGGTGGGCGGCAGGAAGCTTATGTCCAGTATCGATATGAGGAGCACGCTGGCCACGAGGAAGGCGCCCGCGCTGACGAGGGTAAAGAGCTTGTTGTCGAGGGCGGCCCTGAGGACCCGGCGGTAGCCGCGCTCGAGCGCCGCGAAGGCGCGGTCTATGGATGCTTCCACGCGGCGCAGCAGGGCGGGCTTCTTGATCTGGCTGTCCGGCTTGAGTATAAGCGACGATAGCCAGGGCACGACCACCACGGCCACGAGGGCCGAGGCCGCCAGGGAGAAGACTATGGCCAGCGACAGGTCGTTCATGATGACGCCTATGATGCCGGTAAGGAAGAGGAGGGGGGCGAATACGCATATGGATGTAGTGGTGGAGGCGAGCACGGCCCCGCCCACCTCGCCGGCGCCCTTGAGCGCCGCAAGGCGCCGGTCGCCGCCTTTCTTAAAGTGCTGGTAGGTATTCTCGAGGACGACGATGGAGTTGTCCACGATCATGCCTATAGCCACCGTTATGCCCGATAGGGAGAGCAGGTTAAGGGAGCGGCCGGTGCCATAGAGGCCCAAAACCGCGAAGAGCACGGACAGGGGTATGGACAGCGATATGATAATCGTGGCGCGCAGGTCATGCAGCACGAACAGTATGATAAGGATGGTTAGGCCAAGGCCCGTAAGCGCGGCGGTGAAAACCGTGTTGAGCGAGCGCGTGGTGGTTTCCGCCTGGTCGCTGATTACCGCGTAGTCGATAGCGCCGCGCGTCTCGTCGCGTATTTCGTTAAGGGCCTTAATCGCGTCGCCCACTATGCTCAGGGTGTCGCCCTCGTCGCGCTTGAGTATGTCCAGCATGACGTAGTCTTGGCCCCGCGAGCGTATCCGTATCGTGCTCGGCTCGGGGAGAGGGCCTATGTCGGCTACGTCCTTAAGGTAAATGTATGAGCCGTCGCCATAGCCCACGGTCAGGTTGCCTAAGTCCTCGAAATCCTTGAAGGCGCCCGATGCGGTAAAGGACAGCTCCCTGCTGCGGAATAGGGCATTGCCGGAAGGCACGTTGAGGTTGTTGTAGCGCAGGGCCTCGTATACGTTGAGCGCGGATATGCCCCGGGACTCGAGTTCCTGGGTGTTAAGGCTTACCCGCGCCTCGAGCTTGGAGCCGCCCACGATGCTTATGCGGGACACGCCCTCTATGCGGGCCAGGCTTGGGCTTACCCGTTCCTCAAGGTAACGGGTGAGTTCCTGGGGGTCCATGGTCGACGCTATGCGCACGGAGAATATGGGCAGGAAGGCGCTCGCTTCGTTGATGAAGATGACCGGCGTTCCGTCTATGCCGTCGGGCAGCTCGTCCGCTATGGCGTTGAGCAGCTCCCGTATCTGGGGCAGCTTGGCGTGCACGTCTACGCTGGCGCGGAATTCCATGCTTACCACGGAATAGGAGTCGGAACTGGAAGACGAAAGTTCCGACACGCCGGCGAGCGTGGACATCTGATTCTCTATGAGCCTGCTTATATCCCGCTCCACGTCGCGGGCGGCGGCGCCGGGATAGACGGTGACTATGGTGGCGATGGGCTGGGTTATGGGGGGTATCATCTCCGAATTGAGCGAGCCGCCGGCGATGACGCCGAACACCATGAGCCCGACTAAGAGTATGGTTATAATGGCGGGATGCTTTACCGCGAAATCGGAAAATACCATCAGGGCACCCTCGCGCCGAGCACCTGCACCGGCGAGCCTTCTCGCACGAAATAAAATCCCTCGCTGATAAACTGCTTTTGCGCGAAGTCCTCGGGCACGATGAACTGCGTGTCGGAGCCGTCCTTAGGCGCGAAGCGCAGGGGGTAGGCTTGGCTGTTTTCTACGTACCAGAGGGTGTCGCCGCCGGAAAGCGCCGCGTAGGGCAGGCTCAGCACGTCCTTCCACTCCGCCAGCTTGAAGGCTACCGACACGAACATGCCCGGCCTGAGGCCTTTAAGGTCGCCGAGCACGCTGACGAGGGCCTCGAAGTTCTTGGTCTCCGCCGATACGAAGGGGCTTATGCTCTTGATGCGCGCCTGGTACTCGTCTCCGTCGGGGCCGAACACGCTTATGGCCATGAGCTCCCGGTTTTCCTCAAAGAGGCGGTAGTAGCGTTCGGGTATGCGCGCCCGTACCACGAGCTCGGCCAGGTCGCCTATGGTTACGAGGGGCCGTTCGGGCGCGGCTATCGAGCCTACGGACTGGTGCTTGACGAGCACGACCCCCTGCACGGGGCTTTTCACGTTGGCGTAGCTCAGCTGCAGCCTGGCCAAATCGTATTGGGACGCGTAGGCTTCGTATTGCGCCTTGGCCTGGTCGAAGTTCTGCTGCGTGGTGGCGCCTGCTTTATAGAGCTGGTCCACCCGTTCGTAGCTGGACTTGGACGAGAAATATGCGGCTTCGGCCTGTTTGAGCTGCAGTTCGTAGCGCGCAGCGTCAACCCGGGCTATGATCTCGTCCTTCCGCACCTGCTGGCCCTGCTCCACGAAGAGCTCCTGCAATATGCCCGATACCAGCGGCAGGACGGTTACCATGCTTTCCGATTCTATATGGGCATTCAATCGCAGGGTGCGGGCAAGGTCGCCTCGCACGGGGGCCATGACGCGCACGGGCAAGGGCGGCAGCGTGGCCGCTTCGACCGCCCTGCCGTCGCTTATGCCCTTAAGCGCCACCGCGCCGGCGATAATCGCCAGCGGCACCAGCCAGCGCGCCAATTTCATCAAGCCGCTCGTCGCCTTAGCCATTGATCGTTCCTTTCACTAGTCAGCTCACTGAAAAATGGGGGAATGCTGTAGCGCGCTCGCCCCTTCTTCAGTGAGGATGCCGCTTAAAACCGCCCGCAGGGAATCGCGGAGTATGTCGAAGCGCGCGAAGGGCTCATCGTCGAGGTCATCGATGATAAGCAGCCCTTCGATAATATTGATGAGTACCCAGGTGAGCCGGCGCGCGTCGAAATCCTGCCGCACGAGGCCGCTATCCATGGCCTGCGTCACCACGGTCTGTATGAAAATCCGCAGCTTCCGGCGCAGGTTGTGCTTGAGCGGCGCATGCTCGAGGGTGGCGCTTTTAGCCTGCCGTCCGCGTATGAGCATGCCGGCCCCGCGCAGCTCGGCGAAGCCGCGTTCCACAATGGTATTGAGGCGCTCGATGAAACCGAGGCTTTCGTCCTGCGCCACGGTTTCCAGTGAGCTTATCGTCGTCGCCATCCATTGGGCCGCCGCCTCGTCTATGAGGGCGTAGCGGCTGCTGAAATGATTGTATACGGTCTTCCTGCTTACGCTGGCCAGCTCGGCCGCGGCGTCTACGGTAAGGCTGTCCGCTCCTTGTTTGCGCAGTATGCTAAGCGCCGCGTCTAAGATGCGATTTTTTGTGCCGTCGGACATGCTAGGGCCTTTCCAGCGCCTATAGGCGCGGTACACAAATTACCCGTACAGTGTGTAATATGGCGCGCAATCATAAATGAATCAAGGTTCAACTATGCGATTTATCATGAAAAAATCGTGAAATCCGCAAGTTCTTGCGTACGGGCGCGTTCGCGGGTAGACTAGAGTCGCGGAGGATACGACATGGATGCAAAATTCGAGCTCGTAGCGCTGTCTTGGAGCGCTGACGCCAACATCATAATAGGGCAGTCTCACTTTATAAAAACCGTGGAAGATATAGCCGAGATCATGTCGGCAAGCATACCGGGCGCGAAGTACGGCTTGGCCTTTAACGAGGCTTCTGGCCCCTGCCTCGTGCGCAGCGAGGGCAACGACGCGGCGCTGGTAGCCGATGCCGTAGCCTGCGCCCAGGCTACCGGCGCGGGGCACAGCTTTTACCTTGTGCTTGGCCCCGGCGCCTATCCCATCAATATCCTAGACCGCATAAAAAATTGCCATGAGGTATGCCGCATATTCTGCGCCACGGCTAATCCGGTGCAGGTAGTCGTTGCCAGGAGCGCGCAGGGCGCGGGCATAATGGGCGTCATAGACGGGAGCTCTCCGCTCGGCGTAGAGGGCGATGTGGACAAGGCCGATCGCAAGGGGCTCCTGCGCCGCTTCGGCTATAAATTTTGCTAAGGAAACGGAGCCGTATATGACGGTACAAGGCACTAAGATCGGTTTTATCGGCACCGGCGTCATGGGCGCCAGCATGGCTGGGCACCTTATGAAGGCTGGCGCGCTACTCACGGTATACAACAGGACCAAGGCTAAGGCAGCCGCGCTGCTCGCTTCCGGCGCCCTTTGGGCGGAAACCCCGGCGGACGCGGCGCGGGGCGCGCGCATAGTCATTACCATGGTGGGCTACCCCTCCGACGTGGAGGCCCTCTACCTGGGGCCGCAGGGCATACTAGCCGCGGCCGAGCCGGGCACCATCGTTATCGACGCCACGACGAGCGATCCCGCGCTTGCCGTGCGCATCGCGGCGGCCGCGGAAGAGAAGGGTCTCAAGGCCCTGGACGCACCCGTGTCCGGCGGCGATTTGGGCGCGCGCAACGCCACCCTTACCATCATGGTGGGCGGCGACGAGGCCGCCTATGAGCGCGTGAAGCCTTTCCTTAGCCTGATGGGCAAGACGGTCATACGGCAGGGCGGACCCGGCGCTGGACAGCATACGAAAATGGCCAATCAGATAGCCGTTTCCGGTAACCTTCTCGCTTCAATCGAAGGCATACTCTACGCGGAAAGCGCGGGCCTCGAGCCCCTGAGCGTGCTCGAAAGCATAAGCGGGGGCTCGGCCCAAAGCTGGCAGCTCGTCAACATGGTGCCGCGCATGCTCAAAGGCGACTTCGAGCCGGGCTTTTACTCCAAGCACTTTTTAAAGGACCTGCGCATAGCCTTAAACTCCGCAAGGGCCATGGGCATCAACCTGCCCGCCCTGGCCATGGCCGAAGGCTTCTTCGCGCGCATGGGCGACGAGGGCTTCGCCGAGAAGGGTACCCAGGCCCTCTATCTTATGTACAAGCGCGGCCTTATTTGATGTCGGCTGACGAAGTACGGGCGGAACGCGCCGTTTATGAGCGCGCGCTTTTGCCCCCGCCGGAACGATTGGTGTCAGAGGGCGGCTTTCAGTATGGCTGCTACAACGCGGCGCCCGCCCTTGCCAATATGCTGGACGTGGAATGGCTCTACCATATGCGCCTGCCGCGCTGGCTGCGCGCGTTCCGCTGTAAGCAGTGGCAGGCCTTCCAGCTCGGCGACGGGCGCTTTTTCGTCTTCAGCGCGCTCTATGAAGCCAAGTCCTTCGGCCTGGCGCTCTTTTACGTCTGGGACAAAGACAAGAAAAAGGCCTATGAGTTCAAGCGCCTTTTGCCCTTCCGCTCCTTCGGCATAGGAGAAAGGCTCGACGGGCAGACCATAGGCTACCGAGAGCGCGGTGCTTCCATAAGCTATAGCTGCGATCTTCTAAAAGGCGAGCTCCTCGTTACCGCATCGGTAGCCAGGCGCGCTTCGCGGCCCGCCTTCTCGGGCGAATTCCGCCTTGCCTATACGGCGCGGCAATCGGCGCCAAGCTCGGTATGCCTGCCCCTTGGCTTAAACCGCGCCATGTATTCCACCAAGGCCCTTATGCCCTTGGAAGGCTTCATCATACTGGATGAGGAGCGGCATGAGCTGAACGGCGCCGACGCCATGGGCATACTGGATGACCATAAGGGCTTCTATCCCTACCGCATGCATTACGATTGGGTAACGGGCTTTGGCATCGACGGCAAGGGCAGGCGGGTAGGCTTCAACTTTACCGACAACCAAGTGCGCGAGCAGGGCCAATACAACGAAAACGTGCTTTGGATAAATAGCAGGGTGTTTCCTCTGCCGCCCGTCAAGATAACCCGCCCCAACGGCCCCGCGGGGGAGTGGCATATACAGGATATGGAAGGGCTCGTCGACCTGCTCTTCAAGCCAGAGCGCGCCAATGACCTGGTGGTAAAAGCCCTCGTGCTGCAGTCCGATTACCACGGCCCCTTCGGCCGCTTCGAGGGCAAGCTGCGCTCGCCCGACGGGGCGGAGAAGATAGACGCCAAGACCCTCTACGGCATGGGCGAGCAGAAGTACCTCAGGGCTTAAGCTTCTCTTGTAAGCGCTCCAAGTCCCTGCCCTCAAGGCCCGCTTCCTCGCCGTCAAGGAGGCGAGCGAAGGCGGCGGCCTCCGCCGACGATAGCCGCACGCCTTGCAGCATATGCCGCTTGAAGCTTGCGCAGGCGAGGGGCGCTACGCGCTCGGCCAGCGTCAGTATAACGGCCGCGTAGTCGCGTATTTCCTTCTGGGCGTGCGCGTCAAGGCGCAGGGAGAGGAAGCGGAACAGGTTGTGCAGGTCCATCTGCCAGTACCATTCGGTATAGAGCGATAGCGGCAGGTTGACCCGCGCCAGTTCGCGGGCTATGCCGGCGTCTATGAGCTTGCTGTATTCGGCGTAGGCGCTCTTCTGGCCGGCCTTAAGCGCGTCTATTACCCACTGCGCCTCCTCGGGCCCTAGCGGCTCGCTCTGGCGGCCCTGCTTGTTGTCGGGGCTTTGCAGCGCCACGTCGCCGGGCGCGGGCAGCCAGAATTCGTCCTTCATGACCGAGTAGCGCCCCGATATCTCGTTGACGCGCGCGGTACGGTGCCGTATCCATTGCCGCGCCACGAACACGGGCATCTTTATATGGAAGCTAAGCACTACCTGCTCGAAGGGCGAAGTGTGCTCGTTGCGCAACAGATAGTCGATGAGGCCAGCGTCCTCGCGTACCGTTTTCGTGCCTTCGCCGTAGGATACCCGCGCGGCTTGCACGATGCGCGCGTCGCCGCCGAGGTAATCGACGAGGCGCACGAAGCCCTTTTCGTGTACCGGGTACTCCTGGTCTAGGACTGCGTCCGCCTCCGCTA
>JBFZES010000282.1:0-3771 GCA_041306725.1 Spirochaetaceae bacterium
CGCAGCTTGGCTTGAGGCGCTATTCGCCGGCTCTTCGGACCCATACGCGCGCCTGCCTGTCGGCGACGAAGCGCTGTTTGACCTTCGCCGCGGCGCCGGACGCTAGAGGCGAGGCTAAGGCTAGAGCCTGAAGAATTTCCTTAAATCCGCGCCATGGAGCACCCGGGCGTTTACGTAGTAGAGCACGACGGCAAGGGGCGTAAGCGAGAGCGCCGTGATGAGCGACCAGCTTAGGTACACGGAATCCCGCAGGTGCAGGTCTATGATGAGCTCCACGGAAAGCAGGAAGAGCGTAAAGGCCAGGAGGCAGTGGGCCACGGTGTCGAAGCCCCTGCTCTTGCTAAGCCTCAGCATGACCAGGGTGAGGGCAAGCAGCCCCGCTGCGCTTATGAGTATGGGCAAGCCTAAGCCTATGGACCAGGCGTTGCCGCCGGCAAGCAGGTCAATGACCACCAGGAAGGACGCGAGCGATAGCGTGGCGCAGGCTACGATGCCAAGCGGCTTCTTCCATAGCCAGATAACGCCCGCCACCAGCATCCAGGCGCAGCCTAAGGCCGCCGCGGCGAACAGCGACCAGCCCACGCTCCCGTCCAGCAGGTCGGCCAAGACTATGGTGGCGGCCCCCAGCGCGAAGGAGAACGATATGATCTCTATCGCTATGCGCCTGCGCTCCTTGCCCGTCAGGTTATACTTGTTCTCTGGGTCGATGATAAAATCAGGGTACGCGCGCGCCCTTCCCTGTTCAGTCTTCTCCCCTGAGGCTTCGCCTGCGGCGTTATCCTCCGAGTGGAGGGGCACCGGCGTAGAACAGAGCGGGCAGCGCTCGGCGGAGCGGTCAAGCTCTACGCCGCATTTGTAACAGTAAGCCATGGCCCTTTATCTCCTTACGCTACGAAAGGCTCAAATTACGAAAGGCTCAAATATCGTTCGATTCGATAAGCACGTGGATGCCTTCTTTGACGAGCAGCCTGAAAAAACGCCGCTCTACGTCGCTGCGCTCGCACAGGCTCCCAAAGGTGATAGACAGCCAGTCGCCGAAGCTGGTTATGGCTACGGCCTGCTTTATCACCGGCGAGGTGTTGACCAGCACGTCCACGAAGCGTATGCGCGAGGCTACGGCCTCGGGGAAGCGCATGGGGCCGACGTTGGTAAGGACGCTGGAGAACATGCGGTCGCCGAATATGCTGCTCAAGAAGCGCATGAACACGTTCTTGATGGGGAGGGGCAGGGCGCGTATGAATATGCTGCGGGCGGCCTGGACATTGCGCGTGATTATGCGCAAGAGCTCGCCCTTGAAAAGCCCAAGCGCCATCTGGCTGCGCGTCGAGCGGATAATATCGTCCAGGCTGTAGCGCTGCAGCCTCGTGTCCAGGGTAGGCTCTAAAAAGAGGCTGAAATTCCTCATGGTCCTGGACGGGAAGATCTTGCGCATGTCGGCGGGTATCTCTATGCGCAGCGGCAGATTCCGGAATCGGCTGCGCGCGCCGCGCTCATCCTCCTGCATGTCCTGCAGCACGGAGAACAGGAGGGCGCTCAGGTACTCGGTCATGGTGGCGCTATGGGACTTGCATACGGCGGAAAGGGCGGCCACGGACAGCCTGCCCGTGGTGACGCGCAATTGCCCCTGGGGAAGGAGCCGCCCCGGCACATGATAGGCTGGCCCCTGCCGCGTAGGGCTCGGCATGCCAGGCTCGCTGTAGGCGGCGAAGGAATCCTCCCATTCGTGGGGCTCTGGCGCGGACTTAGGATCCCATATGCCGTCGGTATAGGGCACGTCCACGCCCCTAAGCCGGTAGTACTCGCCTACCAGGGTTTTAAAGAGTATGAGCCCTCCGCCGCCGTCGGTTATGATGTGGCTCACCTCAAGAGCGAGCCGGTCGTTGTAGGCGCGCACGCGATACAGGTGCGCGCCGCGCCTGCCGGCCTCGGGCTTCTGCATGGGATAGGCCGAATCGACGATGGGCCTGAGCGGCAGATCGTTTTTCTCAAAGTAGAACCAGAAGAAGCCGCGCCTCAATTCCATATGGTAGTAGGGAAAGCGCGGCGCTATGTTCCGTATGGCCTTAGCCAGGAGCTCGGCGTTAACAGGACGGTCCAGGGTGGCCTGTATGCGGAAAAACGCGGGCGAACGTTCTGACATGGTAGGCGGGTATATGACCGCCGCGTGGTCGAGAGCGTACCAGGGAGGCATTGCCGGGGGTCTTTTAGCTTTCTTAACGCGTGGCCGTGCGCTCATAAGCGGGTATTGTATAAGGAGAACGGCGCTTATGCCAGCCTTTCGCGCGTATTGTAAGGTCTTCAATGGCGATGATGGCAGTTTTTTCCCTAAAGCGTCATATGCCTTAGTTAATTAGGCAATAGTGGATTATACTTCATATGTAAAAACAGCGTGATTGTCCGATGTCGAAAGGCGGTATATATGATAAGTAAACGCATAGCGTACCTATTCGTAATCCTTGCGCTCGGCGTATCGTTCGCGGCCGCAGTACCCGTTACCGTAGCCTTCGTGGACGGCTCGGCCCAGCTGCAGAGCGGCTCAACCTGGAAAACCCTGGATTTCGGCGATAAATTCGACTCGGCCCAGACCGTGCGGCTCGGGCCCAAAGCCATACTTGAGCTTACGGTGCAAGGCGGCTCGGTCGTCGTCATAAGCAACGCGGGCAACTACGTGGTAGACGGCCTCTTAAAGCCGCGGCCGGAAGCCAGCGCGGTAGCCAACGTCGCGTCCAAGCTTGAGAAGCTCGCCCGCGGCTCCGGGCAGGGCGAGAGCACGGTGGCCGGCGTGCGCGGCTCCGCCGTGGACGCCAGCTCCCTCATGTGGGCGGGCGCGGGCGTAGAAGCCGAAGCGGCCTTTGACGACGGGAGCAAGGCCGCGGAAAGCGGCACCTATAGCCTGGCCTGGGAGCGCTTCATGGAAGCCGTGGCCCTCTACGAGGAAGCCGCCGACCCTTCCAGCGCCGCCCGTTCCGCATGGCACGCGTCGCTCGCGGGATTAGCCTCGGGTTCCGGGGCAAAGGCCCTCTCGGCCCTGCGCGCCTCGAGCCCGGAAGACGCGGGAGCCCTCCGCGGACGCTATGCCCTGGCCCTGGCCACATTAAACGCCCGCTAAGGCGCGGGGGCCGAAGCCAAGGAGCTTTTGACCCGCGCGCTTAAGCTGGGCTGGTTCGACGACCCCACTGAAGAGGCCGACGCTAAGGCCCTCCTGGCAGGGCTCTAGCCGAACGCGCGCCTCGTGCTTATTGACGCCCATTTCCACGCCGACGACCTGTCGGAAGTACAGCCGGACTGCATGCGGGCGTACAGGGATTTGGGCGTCTATGGCATGGCCTCGGTACATGACGGCAAAGGGCTCGCGCTCACGCGGGCCCTTTTTTATGGGGGCCCGCCCTATCGCCTGTCCTTCGGCCTGCACCCCCAGCTTCCGCTCATGGCGGAGGCCGATACCCTTGCATCGCTTGCTCAAAGCGGCGAGCTAGCCGCCATAGGCGAGTGCGGCTTCGATTTTTTCGGCGACAGGCCCGAGCGCGTGCGCAACGCCGAGAACGAGCGCGCCCAGCGCGCCGTATTCGACTTTCAGCTTGAGCTGGCCGCGCGCCATGGCCTACCCCTCATCCTGCACATGCGCAGGGCGGGCGACCTCCTCTTCTCCTACGCTAAGGCCTTCAATAAGCTCCCCGGCCTCATACTGCACGGCTGGACGGGGCCGGCCAACGAGGCGCAAGACTTCCTTAAACGCTGCGCGGGCGCCCGCTTTTCCTTCGGCACGTCCAT
>JBFZES010000283.1:0-10813 GCA_041306725.1 Spirochaetaceae bacterium
CCGGAGCTCTCGTGGCGCAGTTGGCCGCCGAGCTGTTCCACGAGGCTCTCGGCCATAAGGAGCCCAAAGCCCTTTGTATAGCGGCCTTCGGGCAGGCCCTCGCCGTTGTCCCGCACGGAGAACCGGAGCCTGCCGCCCTCTGCGTAGGCCTCGAGCTCCAGGGTGCCCTTCCTTTCGCCGGGGAAGGCATGCTTGATGGCGTTGGTGATGAGCTCGTTGAGCACGATGCCTATGCCCGAGAGGCATTTAGGCGTGATGGGCACGGCTTCGAGGCGCTTGCGTACGCATATGCGCGACGCGTTAGGCGCGTTGGCCAGTATGTCCTCGACGATGTCGTTAACGAAATCATCGAGGGCTAAATTCCTGCCCACGTCGTCCTCATAAATCTTGGCGTAGAGGGTCATCATGCAGTGCACCCTGCCTGAGGCAGCCTTAAGGGCGTCTTTGGCTGAGGGGCTATGCTCAAGCATATCGGCCTGCAGCGAGAGCATGCTCTGCACCATGGCCATATTGTTCTTTATACGGTGATGCACTTCCTTGAGGAGGAGCTCTTTTTCATTAAGGGCTTTGCGTAAATCCTCGGCGCTTTCCGCCTGGTCGCAGAGCCGCGTATGAGTGCCAACGATGCGCAGCGCCTTGCCCCGTTCGTCCCTGCTTACGCAGATACCCCTGGATAATATGCGCCGCCAAGAGCCGTCCTTGGCCCTGAGCCTAAATTCAAGGATAAAATCGTCTATGATGCCCGATTGGCAGTCCAGGGCCACGGCGCGCGACCCTTCCTTGTCCGCCGGATGCATGAGCTCTAGCCAGCCTTCAAAGCTGATCAGGGTCTCCGCGGCGGGGTAGCCGAGCATGCCGAAATACTCGGGGCTGCATGCCACCTCATCGCTTGCGAGCTTCCAATCCCATACGCCGTCCTGAAAGGCGCTTAAAGCCTGCCGTATGCCCCCGAAGCCGACGGGATCGTTCTTCTCGCCCTCTCCGCGGCCTGAGGCGAAGGGCGAGAGACCGCAAGCCTGGTCTCCGTTAAAAAAGAAGGGTAATGCCTCATTGCGCGAGAATACGGCGTTTCTTGAATCGTTTTGTACCATATAGAGCCGCCCATACCATTTGAATGCCCTTATGATAGGCGCGTTTTGCCGATAGGGCAAGCGCGTTTTTTTGAGGCGCTCGATTATGCCTGCGCTTGTTTTAAAAAAAATTAGTAGTTCCTCGAAGCTTGTGTATGGGGTCGCCGCCGCGCTAGCGGCCGTAGAGTAGCCAGCCGCCCCACGCTACCCGTTGCGGCTCCTAGCTCCGACACACAAGCTTCGAGGAACTATTAAAAAATAGGCCGGGCAGGAGCCCGGCCACGAAAAAAAATAGTGGCAGAGCGCCTTATGCCGGGTTCTTAGCCTTAAAATCCTGCATGAACTGCGCGGCGGTCTTTATGTGCTCGAGGGTGGACGCGTTATAGGTCGAGAACCGTATGCCCCCCACCGTGCGGTAGCCCTTTATCTGCACGATGCCGGCCGCCTTCGCGTCCTTGATGAATTTCTCCTCGAGCTCCACGCTCGGCAGGCGGAATACCACGTTCATCCACGAGCGGGCGTCAAGGTCCACGGGGCCGGTGTAGTAGCCCGACGATCCGTCTATGGTGGAGTAGAGGGTCTTTTGCTTGGCGTCGTTCACCCTGCCCATGGCCTCTAAGCCGCCGTTCTTCTTGAGCCAGCGCAGCACCAGGTTGAGCACGTATATGGAGAAGCAGGGCGGCGTGTTGAACATGCTATCGTTGGCGGCGAATACCTTGTAGGACATCATCGTGGGAAGGTCTTCCTTAGCCTTGGCAAGGAAGCCTTCTTTCATGGCCACCACCGTAACGCCCGAAGGTCCCAGGTTCTTCTGGGCGCCGGCGTATATCATGTCGAATTTAGAGAAATCCACCGGGCGGCTGAATATGTCGGAGGACATATCGCAGACGAGCGGCTTGCCTTTGGGGTCGGGGGTATAGTGCCACTGGGTGCCGAAGATGGTGTTGTTGCTCGTGTAGTGCAGGTACTCGGCGGCGGGGTTGATCGTAAGCTCTGACGGTTTGGGTATGGAACGGAAGAGGCCGCCTTCAAGCTCCATATTCGCCGGATGGCTGATGGCGCCGAAGCGCTTGGCTTCCTTTATGGCCGCCTTGGACCAGTTGCCGGTGTTTATGTAATCGGCCGCCCTGCCCTCGCCCAGGTAATTCATGGGCAGCATAAGGAACTGCGTGCTCGCGCCGCCGGTGGCGAAAAGCACCTTCCACTCAGGGCCCATGCCCGCCAGTTCGCGGAACAGGTCCATGGTCTCGTGGTGCAGCGCGTCGTATTCCTTGCCGCGGTGCGATACTTCCATTACGGAACAGCCGGTGCCGTTCCAATCCAGCATGTCGTCGCGCGCCTGCTCCAGCACTTCTACCGGTATGGCCGCGGGGCCGGCGCTAAAGTTAATGACTCGTTTCATGGCTTGCTCCTTTTGTGCGCCGCTTATTTGCCGGCGTATTTCTTTACTCGGTCGCTAATGCTGTCGCCTAGGCGCACGAGGTTCTCGGCCGTGCTCGCGCCTAAATGGGGGGCGAGCAGGGTGTTGGGCGCGCCAAGCAGCGGCGAGCCTTCCGGCGGCTCTTTATAGAATACGTCGGCCGCGTAGCCGGCCAAGGCGCCGGACTTAAGCGCAGCGGCCACGTCTTCTTCCACGACCACCTGCCCGCGGCAGGTGTTGATGATGCGCACGCCCTTCTTCATCTTCGCTATGGCTGCGGCGTTGATCATGCCTTTGGTCTCGTCGGTAAGGGGCGTGTGCAGGGATATATAGTCCGCCTGCTCGTATACCTTCGCTAGGCCCATCATATCGGCGGCGTCGCTGGCGTTTACGTACTTGTCGTAGGCAATGACGCGCATGCCGAAGGCTTTGGCGCGCGCCGCCACTTCGCGGGCTATGCGGCCTATGCCGATGAGGCCGAGGGTCTTGCCCAGCAGTTCGCTGCGCTCGAGCTCTTTCTTGAGCCACTTGCCCTGCTTCATGGACGCGTCGGCCGGCGCTATGTTCGCGGGCATGGCCAGCATCATGGCAAAGGCGAGTTCCGCCACGGCGACGCTGGAAGCCTCGGGGGTGTTGTCGACGAGTATCCCCTTGGTTTTCGCGAATTCGACGTCTATGGTATCCACGCCGACGCCGCCCCGTATGACGTACTTGAGCTTAGGCGCTTTTTCCATCATGGCTTGGTCGACCTTGGTCTTGGAGCGCACGATCAGGACTTCGGCTTCGCCTATGGCCCCTATATCCTGGCTCACCGTGCCATAGGCCTCGAGGCGCTTGGGCAAGTCCGCCGTAAACGCGTCCGCTAAGAGAATAAGCATACAACCCTCCTTTAAGGTTTTTTTCGATGCTAGGGGGCGTGCCCGAGCCGCGAGGCCGGGACGCAGGCCGGTATTGAGACGATCCGCGATGCCAAGGAAGCCTAACCGTACGCGAGGGCGAAAAAAAGGCATCGTATGAAGCTACGAGCGTAACCGTCAGGCAATCTTAGCATGAAGGCCGGGAAAGTCAAGCTTGGCGGCCCTTAGCCCAGGTCTATACCGAGAAGAGCGGCGAGTTCCCGGGCGTCCGCGCGGAGCTTGTCCTTGGCGGCGAAGGGCACGCTGTCTACCATGAAGCTCTGGCCGTCTTTGAGGCGCAGTATAAGCCTGGCCTGCGATCCGCGCGGCATTTTATCCGGCTCCGGCAGCGTGCGCTGGTCTACCTGGCCTTTGGCGAAGATATCGATGTCGAGGCCGGCTACGTCGTCAAACGAGAAGGACGGCCCCTTGGCCAGGAATACCAGGCCTATGCGCGCCCGCACGGCCCGGTCTTGACTGTTAAAGGTCCAGCGTTCCTCGTAGAGCGCCCCGAGGGCCGGCAAGGCCACGAATATCCAGCCTAAGCCTATGCCGCCGGCGCCCGCCGCGCCTATGGCCATGATGATCGCTATAGCGCCAAGCGCGAAACGGAAGGGCAGGCCTATGCCGTAGGCGAGCCCTATAGGCTCGCCGCCCTTGATGATTTTACTCAGGCGGAGGGAAATAGTCATAGCTACCTTATATACCTTCAGGCTGGGCGAGGCAAGCTCGCGCCGCGCTTGTCCCGGGCCTGCTCAGCTGGTAGAATCAGGCTATGCCGCGCATCAACGCTCTACCGCTCGCTTGTAGTATGGCACTGTTGGCCGCTAGCCTCGCCGCCTGTGGAAGCGCGCAGCCAACCCTTTTCCCGGACGGACAGCCGCCGCGTGCGGGCGCGGCTCCTTTGGCCGCGGAGGCCGCGGTATCGATCGTTTCCGCCGACTCGGCCCTGCCTATGCCGGGGCAAGGCGACGAGGCTCGGTTCCTTGATGGCGTCGTTTTTGACCTGGGCCTATCTTCCGGCCTGCGGCAGGGCGACCCCCTGTTTATCACCGTATCGCTTCCTGGGCCACGTGATTTTGCCTCGCCGACGGCGCTGGCCGCGCTTGGCCTGAGCGTGCGCCTGCGCTACGCAAACGGCGCGCTGAGCCCCCTGGCTCCCCTCGTAGCCCTGCCGCCACGGCCCCGGCGCGAGCCTTCGCGGGGGGGTAAGCAGCTGGAAGGGGCGGGGCCATCGGCCAGGCCCGAAGCGCCGAGCGCCGGGCCCCTGGCGCTCGGATTCGCGGCCCTGGGCATAGCGACCGGCGCGCCGAGCGGGCCGGCCCAGGCTATGCTCCTGCTTGGCGACCGGCTGCTCGCGGAGAAGGGTTTCGTTATTGGCCCGCGCCAATTCCAGGCCCAGACCATAAGGCTTGACCAAGGGCTTACGAGCCTTCGCTCCGACCCCGACCCGCGGAAAACCGAGCAGGCCGAGCGTTACCTGAGGCTCATCGCCACCGTCGATCCCGCGGCGGTATTCCTCAATGAGGGCTTCGTCCGCCCGGTGGCGGGCAACCGGCGTACCTCCCTCTTCGGCGATAGGCGGCGCTATCAATACTACGGAGGCGGAGAAGCCTTCAGCGAGCACGCCGGCATAGATTACGGCTATCCGGTCGGCACTCCCATACGGGCGGCCGGCAGGGGCAGGGTGGTCATGGCCGAGGACCGCATCGTTACCGGCCTTACCCTCGTCATCGAGCACCTGCCCGGCGTGTATACGATCTATATGCACTTAAGCCGCATGGACGCGGCCGTCGGCGACCTCGTCGAGCGAGCCGCCGCCATAGGGCTCCTCGGCGCTACCGGCTTGGCCACCGGGCCGCATCTGCATTGGGAGCTCAGGGTGCTCGGCGTGGCCAGCGACCCGGAGGCCTGGATCGGGATTGACAAAGTTCCCTATATCCGTACAATAAACGCCACGATTGAGGGGAGGTGATTCAATATCAGCCAGATTATCATTGACGAGTCGGAGCCTCTAGAGAAGGCCATTAAGCGCTTCAAGCGCATGGTCGAAAAAGAGGGCATCATCCGCGAATGGAAAAAGCGCGAGTATTTTGAGAAGCCTTCCGCCATCCGCAGTCGTAAGTACAAGGCCATAGAGCGCAAGCTCCAGCGCAAGACGCGCAAGGCCAGAGAAGGCAAGAGCTACTAAGCCTTCTAAAGTCCTTTCAAGGGCCTTTTAATACCGTTCGGACCCGTTCCGGACGGTTTTTTATTTTTCCTACCCTTGACGTATGCGGCCTTCGTGTCGAATAGTGGGCCGATGAAAGCAGCTCAGAACTATATACGGCACCATGACGTAAACGCCCAAGCCCACCTTGCCCAGGCGGTCATGCTCGCGCTTATAGCGCTGCTCGGCGTATACGGCATAGGCGCTTCGCGGCTCGACGCAGCCGCGCTCATAGACGGGCTGGGCATTATCGTCGTGCAGCCGGATATACTCATAAACGATTACGTGGAGAAGGCGGGCCTCGGCGCCGCCTTTCTCAATGCCGCCCTCTGCGCGCTGGTGGGCTACGTGATACTTCGGCGCTCGCGCGTGCTCATATCGGGCCCGGCGATAGCGGCGGTGTTTACGATAGCGGGCTTCTCGCTCTTCGGCAAGAACATAGCTAATATCTGGCCGAGCATACTCGGCGTATACCTCTTCTCCGCCCTGAGCAAGCGCCCCTTCTCCGAGAACGTGCTGGTAGCGCTCTTCGGGACCGCGCTGGCCCCGCTCTCGAGCGAGCTGGCCTTTGGCCTGGGCTTGGCGGCGCCATGGAATTTCATCGTGGCCTTGGCCGGCGGCAGCGCCGCCGGATTTTTACTCTCCCCCATAGCCAGGAGCGCCCTCGATTTCCATCGCGGCTACAATCTGTATAACATAGGCTTCGCCGCCGGCTTCATAGGCACGGTTACCCTGTCCTTCCTCAAGGCCTTCGGCGTCACCCTGTCGGTCGGCGGCTCCTGGGCCAGCGTGAACCCGGGCTTTATCGTGCCCTTCATGCTGCTGTACTTCCTTGGCATGATGGCCGCGGGCGCCGTCATAGATCCGCAGTGGTACCTGGGCTACCGGGGCATCGTATCGTCCTCGGGGCGTTTGGTAAGCGACTTCGTGCGCTCCTATGGCCTGGGCGCCACGCTGTTCAATATGGGCACCATGGGGC
Source organism: Spirochaetaceae bacterium (assembly GCA_041306725.1). Taxonomy (GTDB): domain Bacteria; phylum Spirochaetota; class Spirochaetia; order Treponematales; family UBA12059; genus UBA5200. The sequence continues at coordinate 6,575 of JBFZES010000283.1, forward strand.
TCATAGGCATGGCGGCCGTTTTCATCATAGGCGGCGATTGGAACGGCCCGGTCGTAGGCGGCATACTGACCCTGGTAGGCTTCGCCGCCTTCGGCAAGCACCCCTTCAACGCCCTGCCGCCCATGATAGGCGTGACGCTTATGGCCGTGCTCAGCGACTATGGGCTACAAGCCCCGGCCAGCCAGCTCGCGGTGCTCTTCGCGGCCACCCTTGCCCCCATAAGCGGCGCGTACGGCCCCGTCGCGGGCGTCGCGGTAGGCATGCTCCACCTCGTGCTCGTACAGACGGTCGGGGTTCTCCATGGAGGGCTGAACCTCTATAATAACGGCTTCGCCGGGGGCATGGCCGCGGGCTTAATCGTGCCCATACTCGAGTGGCTGCGTGAATGGAGGCGACATGAAGTTTGATGCGGTCCAGCTTATGCGCGTGGCGGAAGAATTGCTCAAGTACTTCTACACGAAAGGCGCTAGGCACGTGACCCTCTCCTACGATTTCGGCGCTGAACGCTCTTTCTGCGCCGCCCAAGCCAAGGACCTCGTCCTGGCCGCGGAGGACGAGGAATTCCTGCGCAGGGTATTCGACGGCCCCGTGCAGCCCGAGGTGGCCAACTACTACGGCACCCTAGCCGGCAGGCGCCGCGACGAGCTGGAGATGGAACTGGTCGGCACCATGGTGGAATTGGACGAGCTATCCTGCGCGCCGGGCCTGGGCACGCGCATACTCGTCAGCAGGCGCGAGATGGAATACCGTTCCTCCCATGAACGCTAAACAGGCCGCGCGCGGCGGAGGCTCATGATGAAAAGTCTTTCGGGAAAGGCGGCGGGCGGCCTTGCCCTCGCCCTGGCGCTCGCCGCGGGCTTGTCGGCGGCTTCCTGCCTGCGCGAGCGCGGGCAGGAGCGGCTGGACGCGATAGCCCTACGCTCAGGCTCCGTGGAGCTGGTCGTTGAGCTGGCTAGGACGCCGGAGGAGCAGCAAGCGGGCCTCATGCATAGGAAAGCCCTCGCCGACGGCCAGGGCATGCTCTTCGTCTACGAAAGCGACCGGCGCATGGCCTTCTGGATGAAGAATACCCTCATACCGTTGAGCATAGCCTTCATAGGGGCGGACGGCGTCATACGCGAAATACGCGATATGGAGCCGCTCTCGGAGTCCACGGTGGAGGCTACGCGCTACGCCCGCTACGCCCTCGAGGTGCCGCAAGGCTGGTTTGGCCGCGCTGGGCTCGCCGTAGGCGACCGCTTCGAATTCCCGCCCGGCTTCCCCGGTCCCTGAACCGCGTGCTTAGGGCCGCCCTTGTGCCTAGGCGGTAAAAATAGCTATTATTGACCTCAGGAGTCCCGTATGTTCGATATATATACCATAGGAGCCGACGTGCTACGCCAGCAGGCCGCGCCCATAGAGGATTTTTCGCCCGAGCTGGCCGCTACCGTGGAAGCCATGTTCGCCACCATGAAGTGGGGCAAGGGCATAGGCCTTGCCGGCCCCCAGGTAGGCTTGGCCAAGCGCCTCTTCGTCGTGCAGATAGACGAGGGCAAGCCCCTCGTGTTCATCAATCCCGAGATCGTGGCCACGAGCCCCGAGCTGTCCGAATACGAGGAAGGCTGCCTGTCCATACCCGGCGTGTACGCCGAGCTATCGAGGCCTTCCCTCTTGCGCGTGCAGGCCTACAATGAGCGCGGACGGAGATTCAACCTGGAGGCCGACGGCCTCCTCGCCAGGGTCATACAGCATGAACTCGACCATTTGAACGGCGTCCTGTTTACCGACCGCCTGCCCGAGCGCACGCGGGACAAGGTGCTCAAGCAATACGAGAAGCGGATGAGGGCCTAAGCCCCGTGCGTATACTCTTTGCCGGCAGCCCCGATATAGCCGTGCCGTCCCTGGAGGCTCTCGCGGGCGCGCACGATATCGTGGGCGTGCTCACGAACCCGCCGTCGCCCAAGGGCCGCGGCCTGGCTTTGAGCCCCACGCCGGTGGCGGAGAAGGCGGCCGGCCTCCTTCCGGGCGTGCCCGTGCTGGCCCCCGAGAAGCTGGGGCAGGCCGAGCGGGAGTCGGTGGCCGCCCTTAGCCCCGATATACTCGTCGTGTACGCGTACGGGCGCTTGTTCGGGCCGAAATTCCTTGGGCTCTTTCCCCGCGGGGGCATAAACGCCCACCCCTCCCTCCTGCCGCGCTGGCGAGGCTGCGCCCCCATACCCTACGCCATACTCAATCGGGATGATCGTACCGGCCTCTGCGTGCAGCGCATCGCGCGGGAGATGGACGCGGGCGACCTTTTGTACCGCGTCGAGCTGGCTCTGCGGGGCGACGAGACCACGGGCAGCCTTAGCGCTTGGGCCGCCGAAGCCGGCGCTAGGGCCTTCCTGAGCGTCCTTGACGCCATAGAGAGGGGCGCGGAGCGGGCCGAGCCCCAGGATGCCAGCCAGGCCACGTTTTGCGCCGCCATCAGCAAGGACGACGGCTTGATTTCATGGGGCGAAAGCACGGAAACCATCTATGCGCGGCTGCGGGCCTATAGCCCCTGGCCCGGGGTTTGGACTACCATGAAGGGCGAGCGGCTGGCCTTGACGGGCATGGAGCCCTGCGACGGCCTGGCAGAAGGCGATACGAATCCCGCGGGAACGGTGCTCCGCGTAGACAAAACCCGGGGTATACTGGTAAAGACCGGCAGCGGGGCCCTGGCTTTGACTTCGCTGCAGTTACGGGGTAAAAAGGCTATGGGCTTTAAGGATTTTTGCAATGGCGTGCGCGGCCTTGAGGGCCTGGTTCTCGGCGCCTGAACGACGGGGCCGTAGAGCCTTCGCGAACTTTGCCTGCTTGGGAGTCTTTCCATGGATATACGTTCAATGTTCGGCTTTAAGAATTTCGAAGAAATCGATCCGCACCAGTACAAGGTTACCGTGCTATCGCTCGTCGGCGTCATCATGATCATGGTAGTGTCGGCCATACTCGCGTTTTTCTTTTTGCTGCGCGGCGAAGAAAAAACCCTCGTGCCGGATGTGCAGGGGATGGAGCTGTCCGCCGCCCTGATCAAGCTTCAGGACAAGGAGCTCTACCCCAAGCTATCCCTGCGCTTTTCGGACGACCCCGAAACCAAGGGTCGCATACTCGAGCAGAAGCCCTTGCCCGGCGCCATCGTGAAGGCAGGCAGGCGCATAGACATCGTGGTAAGCCGCGGCGCGGCCCAGGATAGGGTGGGCGAGTATATTGGGCAGAATATCGACGAAGTTAAGCTGCACCTGCAGACCGTGTTCGCCTCGACGCGCCAGCTCATAACCGTGCGGGAACCGCCTATGTTCCTCTACGACAACAGCCCGGCGGGCACCATACTCCAACAGGACCCGCCCGCCGATACCGAGCTGGCCCAGGCCATAGAATTATCCTTCGTCGTATCGCGGGGTCCGGAAAAAGCCAAAGTCAAGGTGCCTGACATGCTCGGCCTCGACCTGAAGAACGCGGCGCTCCAGCTGGAGCGCGCGGGCGTGAACTTCAGCTTTACCACGCGCACGGCAGAGGGCAGGGAAGCGCCGGGAAGCATAGTATCCCAGCTGCCCGCGCCTGGCACCCTCCAGGACCCTTCGGCGCCCGTGTCCCTCGTCTACGCCTTGCCCGCTCCCGTAGACGGCCTCATATCCGGCTTGTTCAGCCAGGAACTTCCCGAATATCCCTATCCCCTGCGGGCTGTGCTCTACGCCGAAAGCCCCAATCGCGGCAGGTCTATCCTGATAAGCGTCGACCATCCGGGGCGCTCCTTTACCCTGCCCTATAGCCTGCCTATCGGCACGGTACTGGAGCTCCAGGTGCTCAACCGAGTAGTAAGCCGCTATGAGGTGGGCAGATGAGCCCGCGGCGCGGCGCCTCCGCGAAGGCGGCGCCGAGCTACGCTGTCGAGATCGTCCGCATGTCCCTGTACGACGTGGGGCGCTCGATAAACATAAAAAAGGCTACCGCGCTCCTGCCTGGCACCCCGGGCATGCGCATCGTGCGCCGCCGCGACACGCCGCAGTCCCATATGATGCCCACGCCCCTGTGCGTGGACCTGCGCTCCGGCCCCCAGAAGGCCTTCTTCGATGACAACGTGGAGGGCTTTTCGGCCATGGCGCGCATCTATGACGAAGGCGTCATATCCTTGGTCGTGCGCCTCAAGCTCGTGGTGACCCTAGAGGAACTCCATGGCATAGAGGAACGGCCTGTATCCTCCAATATACGCAGCCTCGGTTCCTATAATGACGAGCACTA